>JBLMYG010000158.1:0-3108 GCA_050258155.1 Acidithiobacillales bacterium | reverse complement strand
TACCAGGCGATGCGCGACGATGCGCGGAAGGTGATCCGCGCGGTCGGCGTCGCGACGGGCGGCTCGAACATCCAGTTCGCCGTGGAGCCGGCGACCGGCCGGCGGATCGTCATCGAGATGAACCCGCGCGTGTCGCGATCCTCGGCCCTCGCCTCGAAGGCGACCGGCTTCCCGATCGCGAAGATCGCGGCCCTCCTGGCCGTCGGCTTCCGACTCGACGAGATCCCGAACGACATCACGAAAAAGACGCCGGCCTGCTTCGAGCCGACCCTCGATTACGTCGTCGTCAAGGTCCCGCGCTTCACCTTCGAGAAGTTCCCCGGTGCCTCGTCGACGCTGGGCGTCCAGATGAAATCGGTCGGGGAGGTGATGGCCCTAGGGAGCACCTTCGCCGAGGCGTTCGGAAAGGCGCTCCGCTCGCTCGAGGCCGGCCGGACCGGCTGGCTCGACGGTCCGGGCTTCCCCGGAGTCCCGCCAAAGCAAGACGCCCTCCGCGTCCCGCGCCCCGAACGTCTCTTCGCCGTTCTCGCTGCCCTCCGGGCCGGCATGGACGTCGCCGAGGTGTCCGAGATCACCGGGATCGACCGCTGGTTCCTCGACCGCTTCGAGGAGGTCATCGCCATCGAGACGTCGGTCCGCAAGAAAGGGGCTGCGGTTCTGTCGGACGCCCCGCTCCTGCGGGCCGCCAAGCAGCACGGCCTTTCCGACGAGGACGTGGCGAAGCTGACGGGGACCGGGTCCGACGCCGTCCGCGCCGCGCGAAAGGTCGCGGGCGTCACGCCGGTCTTCAACCGCGTCGACACCTGCGCCGCCGAGTTCGAGTCGCTGACGCCCTACCTCTACTCCTGTTACGAGACGGAGGACGAGGCGGACCCGGACGAGAGGCCGAAGGTTCTCGTCCTCGGCTCGGGGCCGAACCGGATCGGCCAGGGGCTGGAGTTCGACTACTGCTGTGTCCACGCCGCCCGGGCGATCTCGGAGGCGGGATACGAATCGGTGATGGTGAACTGCAATCCCGAGACCGTCTCCACCGACTACGACACCTCGGACCGCCTCTATTTCGAGCCGCTCACGATCGAGGACGTCCTCGCCGTCGTGGAGCGCGAGAAGCCGCTCGGCGTCCTCGTCCAGTTCGGCGGACAGACGCCGCTGAAGCTGGCCCACCCGCTCGAGAGGGCCGGGATCAGGATCCTCGGCACGTCGCCGGAGGCGATCGACCGCGCCGAGGACCGCCGCCGCTTCGGCGAGCTCCTGTCGGACCTGGGTCTCCAGGCGCCGGAGTGGGCTGCCGTTTCGTCGCTCGGAGAGGGAATGGCCGCGGCGCGGGCCCTCGGCTTCCCGCTCCTCGTCCGGCCCTCCTACGTCCTGGGCGGACGCGCCATGCGGATCGCGTACGACGACAGCGCGCTCGGGCGGATCCTCGAGGAGGCGCTCGTCGCCTTTCCCGACCGCCCGGTTCTGATCGACCGGTTTCTGGAGGATGCCTTCGAGCTCGACGTCGACGCCCTCGGAGACGGAACGGAGATCGTCATCGCCGGCATCATGCAGCACATCGAGGAGGCCGGGATCCACTCAGGGGACTCGTATGCCGTCCTCCCCCCCTACCGCCGCGTGCCGCGAGGGGCTCTCGGAGAGATCCGCGACGCGACGGCCCGGCTCGGGAAGGCGCTGAAGGTCGTCGGCCTGATGAACGTCCAGTACGCCATCAAGGAGGGGCAGCTCTACGTTCTCGAGGTCAACCCGCGGGCCTCGCGGACCGTGCCGTTCGTCGCCAAGGCGACCGGCGTCCCGTTCGCGCGCCTCGCCACCCGCCTCTGCCTCGGGGAGAGCCTGCGCGAGGTCGGGCTGACCGAGGAGCCGCCTCTTCACGGCTTCTCGATCAAGGCACCGGTCTTCCCCTTCCGGAGGTTCGAGGGGGTCGACACCATCCTCGGCCCGGAGATGCGCTCGACGGGAGAGGTGATGGGGCGCGACCGGAGCTTCGGGCTCGCATTCCTGAAGGCGGCGCTCGGCGCCGGCATCCGGCTCCCGGAGAAGGGGGCGGCGTTCCTGTCGGTCCACGACGGCGACAAGGAGGCGATCCTGCCGGTCGCGCGGGAGCTCGCCTCGCTCGGCTTCACCCTCCTGGCCACCTCGGGGACCGCGCGCGCGCTCGCCGCCGGGGGCCTCCTCTCGACGCCGGTTTTGAAGGTGAACGAGGGGCGCCCGAACGTCGTCGACAAGCTGATCAACGGCGAGGTCGCCCTGATCGTCAACACGCCGCTCGGCCGCGAGTCGTTCTACGACGAGGTTGCCATCCGCCGGACGGCGCTGGAGCGCGACGTGCCGTGCCTGACGACCCTCTCCGCCGCCTCGGCGGCGATCGAGGCGATCCGCGCGCGAGCTGCCGGAGCGCTCTCGTACGCTCCCCTGCAGGAGGAGGTCCGGGTCTGACCACGGTGGCCGCAGCCCTCCTCGCGGGGGCCGGCGCCCTCCTCGGCGCGCGCCGTCCCGACGCGGCGGCTTTTACACTCGCGTTTTTCGCGCCGCTTCTTCCCGGCGTCGGCCGGCTGCTCGGCGTCCCCTGTCTGATTCTCTTCGGCGTCCCGGCCCTCGCCGCCTCCTACGCCGTCCGCTGGAAGCGGGGCGAGGCGTCTCCCCTGCCCCGGTCCTTCGTGAGGTGGAGCCTCGCATTCCTCGCCGTGGCGGCGGCCTCGGCCGTCGCGTCGATCGTGCGCGGGGAGACGATCTGGCGCCTCCTTCACGGCCGGCCGGAGCCTCACTACGTCAACGGCCTCTGGATGACCTCGTCCGAGCGGAGCCGAGACGCCGTCCTGCTCCTCCTCGGCCTCGTCCTTCTCCTCGCCTCCCTCGACGCGTTCGCGCGCCTCGTCACCGACGCCGTGAGCCGCACCCGGCTCCTCGCCGCGGCGGCCGCAGGCGCAGCCGTCGCCTTTGGCTGGGCCCTCCTCGAGAGCTTCCTTCCGCCTGCCGGCCGCTCCGACCTCTGGACGGCTCTCGGGCGCCTCTCAGGCCCCTTCACCGATCCGAACGCCCTCGGCATCGGCGCCGCGCTCATCGCCCCCGTGGCGCTGGCGCTCCTCTTCGACGGCCCGGCGAGGCGGGGCG
>JBLMYG010000157.1:0-11355 GCA_050258155.1 Acidithiobacillales bacterium | reverse complement strand
CCGCCGCATCGTTGGACTAAGAAGCTCGAGAAGCGCGTAGCGAATCGCGAAATGACTTCAATCGATCCGCCAGTTGTTCCGCCTCGCCCGCGCCCGGCGGCGCGCCGCCGAACGACTCGCGGGCATAGGCCCCGACGATCTCGGCGGCGACTCCTCCGGCCTCATGGCCGAAGCGCCTCGCCGCCTCGAGAGTCTCTCCCGGCGCGGCCGCGGCCGTCAGGCGGGCACCTCGCCGCCGCAGGATCCTCTGGAGCTTCCGGTAGGCCGCCGCCGCCGGCGGGAGACGGCGCGCGCTCCGAAGAAGGCCGAGCCGGGCGAGGAGGAGGGCGGCCAGGAGGAGGGTGGCGACGCCCGCTGCAGCCGCCGCCCGCTGCGCCGATCCGGCGGCGGCGCGAACGGCACGGTGCAGCCGACGGCCTGCATCCTGGAGCGACTCCGCCAGAGCGCCCGCGGCTTCCCGGACGGACCGGATCAGCTCGACCTGGTCCCCCTGGGAGAAACCGAGGATGTAACGGTCATAGAGGAACTCGACACCGTCCGAAAGCTGGCGGAGACGCGAGAGAAGGGGGAGCCGTGTGACGCCGGGGACGCCCGCCGCCGGCGTCGGATCGAACGTCACCCACCCCTTGTCGCCGCACCACGCCTCGACCCAGGCGTGCGCGTTTTCTCCTCGGACCAGAATGTACCGGCCGAAGGGGCCGATCTCCCCTCCGGCGAAGCCGGCGACGAACCGGCTCGGAATGCCGACCTCCCGGAGCAGAAGGGCCATTGCGGTGGCGAAGCTCTGGCAGTGGCCGCTCTTTTTCTCGAGGAGAAACGTCTCCACGCCGTTCGGGCCGGGAGGAAGGCTCTCGAGAGCGTAGGTGAAATCGGATTGGAGCCACCGCTCGAGGGCGGCCGCGGCGGCGGCCGGTTCACGCGAAGGGTCGAGGCCCGCCGTTCGCTCGCGTGCAATCCGCAGGAGGACGGGAGAGGCCGGCGCCGCGGAGGCCTCCGGAAGGGGGCCGCGCGACAGATCGCGCTCCGGCTGATTGCCGTAGAAAGCCTCGTACCGCAGCGTCCGGTCGGGCTTGAAGTAGAGCTTGACGTTCCGGGCATCGTCCCGTTCCACCTGCGGCGAGACCCAGCCGCGAAATGTCCCCTCCGAGAACCTGAGAGCCGTTCCGCGGAGCGGCCACGGGACGTAGCGCGAGTCGAGCGGCAGGAGGTCGATCGAGAGCTCCCGCCGCTCGTCGATGGCGGGTGACCGCTCCGCACCGAGCGGAACGAGGGCCCCGCCCCCCGCAGGCTGCAGACGCCCCCGGCTCCCGCTTCGGCGCCACACCCGGCCGTCCCAGCTCGAGTAGGCGATCAGCCGGAGGCGGAGAAGCCCCGCGTCGGCCTCGGTGAGAGGCTCGGCCGCCGTGATCCGGGCCAGGACCCTGTCGCTCCGCTTCAGCGCCATGTAGAGGTCGGGCTCCGCCGTCTCCATGATTCCCGTCGTGATCTCCTGCCCCGGCGCCAGGCCCCGGACGTACGGGGTCCGGAGCCGTGGAAGGCCGATGAAGAAGGGGACGGCCAGAAGGACCGCCGCCGCCACGGACAGCGAGAGCGAGCCAGGCCCCGGCAGCTCCGCGGCCCGTGGATCGCGCCCCCACTCCTCGGGCGCGGCTGCGAGGTCGCGCCAGAGCGACCAGCGGACGAGAACCGGCCACGCCACGAGGCTAAAGGCGACGACGAAGACGAGGATCGAGACGTGGAAGGACGTGGAGACGGAGGCGACGAAGAGAAATGTCGAGAGGACGAGGACCATCGAGAGGTCGCGCTCCCTCCGGGGGGACGCCAGCTTGAAGACCAGCGTGAAGAGGAGGAGATGGAGGGTCGCCCGGAGGAGGGAGCGGCTGCCGAACCGGACGTCGAGGACGTAGACGGGGAGGTAGAGAAGGCCGGCGACGTTCAGGACGAGATTCGACAGACGGAGGATCGATCCCCTTTTCGCCCTGAGCAGCACGAATCCAAGAGCAAGAAGGTAGGCGGCGAGAAGGCCGACCTCCAGAGCGTAAGTGAAGAAAAGCGGGACCGGTGCGATGGCGGCGAGAGTCCCGACGGCCAGCAGCCGCTCCCTGAGGAACGGGACCGGAACCGACGGCGTCTTCGTCATGCGCCTCCCCCCGCGTGCGGGACGCCGACCGTGAAAACGGTCACGGAGGCCGGAATCGGCGGAGCGCTCTCCGCCTCCATCGACGGGGCCACGAGGGCGAGAGCCGTGAGGAGCGCGCGGCGGTGGGCCGGCCCCGAGCCCGGGGGCAGGAGCTTCCCCCCGAGGAGGAGGCCGACCCGGCTCCCGCGGGCGAGGAGCTGCAGGGCGAGCCCCGCCGCGTCCGAAACCGCGGTCTCGAATCGTGCGGCCCAGTCCGCGTCGGCGCCGTCTGGCCGGTGCGTGTCGACACGGACCAGAGCATCGCGTCCTTCCTCGGCCGACCGCTCCTTGATGATGAACTTCCCCTGCCGCGCGGTCTGCGGCCAGTGGACGTCCCTCGGATCGTCGCCGAAAACGGCGTCGCGCAGATTCCGGATCTCTGCGCCGCGACCCTTCCGGCGCGACCGCGGGTCGCCGCTCTCGGTCTCGCGCGGATCAGGGCGGGGAGGCCTCCCGAGCCGGAGGGCCGGATAGACCACTCTCTCCACGGAGGTCTCGTGCACGCGCCCCTTCCGGAAGAGCCCGATCGGAAATCCGCTGTAGACGAGAAGCGACTCACCGCGACGCCTCCCCCGGCGAGGGAAGACGAGATCGACGCCGCGTGTCTCCTCGGCCCCCGGCTCGATTCGCGCGAAGAGGATCGGAGCCGCGGCGCCGCCGATCTTCACGAGAACGGCCTTCCTCGGCAGGCGGCCACCGTTCCGGAGACGCACGCCGAACCGAGCGGGCTCTCCCGCGAAGAGCTCAGGCGGCCCGTCGAGGGCCACCTGCAGCCGTTCGACGTTTCTCCGGGAGACGACGCCCGAGACGATGAGCGTCCCGAGGAAGAGCGAGACGAGGATGTAGAGGCCGTTGTTCCCGGTGTTGGTCGCGCCGATCGCCACGACGAGGGTCATCAGGACGAAGGCGAGGCCCAGGTTCGTGACGCGGACCAGGATTCCCTTCGCGAAGATCCGGCGGAGGCGGCTGGCCGCAGACGCTGGCTCCCGCGGCCGGCCGGTGTCAAGGGTCGAAGACCGCGTCGCGGCGCGTGGCGCGCGCCCTTGACTCCGGCCGGCCGAGAACATGTTCTTCTTCTATCGGCGGCTGCAGAGCAGCCGCCGCTCATCAGCAGTTCCGTTCTGGTCTTCTGTCATAGCGGAACCGGCACCTCGTCGAGGATGCGCTGGATGGCGTCGCGCTCCTTGCGTCCGGCTGACGTGACGTCGAACGCCCCCGGGAGCGAGGCGAGGACCCGGTGGGCCAGGACCGGGATCGCCACGCGCTTGACGTCGTCCGGGGTGGCGAAGGCCCTCCCCGAGACGAGCGCCCGCGCCTGCACGGCGCGGAAGAAGCCCTGCGCGCCGCGAGGAGAGACGCCGAGAATCAGGTCGCGGCTCGTCCGCGTCCTTCCGACGATCTCGAGGACGTACTCCATCAGCTTCTCGACGACGGCGACGCGCTCGGTGGCCTCCTGGGCCTCCTTCAGCTCCTCGAGCGACATCTCCGGAGAGAGGGCCGCCAGGATCCGGTCCGCCCCGCCGGAGATCAGGAGCCGGCGCTCCTCGGCCCGCTCGGGATAGCCGAGCGAGATCCGCATCAGGAACCGGTCGAGCTGCGACTCGGGAAGAGGGTAGGTTCCGAGATACTCGACCGGGTTCTGCGTGGCGAGGACGAGGAAGGGCTCCGGGAGCCGGCGTGTCAGGCCGTCGGACGTGACGGCCCGCTCGTTCATCGCCTGCAGGAGGGCTGCCTGCGTCTTCGGCGTCGCCCGGTTGATCTCGTCGGCGAGCAGGACCGGCGTGAAGACCGGGCCCGGATGAAACTCGAATTCCTGCGTTCGGGCGTTGAAGACGGTGAGTCCGAGGATGTCCGACGGCAGGGTGTCGGGGGTGAACTGGATCCGGTGAACCCCCACGCCGAGCGAGCGCCCGATCGCGGTGGCGAGCGTCGTCTTCCCCACTCCCGGCACGTCCTCGATGAGGAGGTGTCCGCGGGCGAGGAGACAGACGACGGCATCCTCCACGGCCGCAGCCGGCCCCCGGTATGCCGTCCGGACCGCCGCCACGAGCCGTGCGACGGGCGTGAGAACGCGGGTGGCCGCGGGCACGGCGCTCACGGCTTCTCCCCGGCGGTCCGCGACTCGACCCACCGGCGCAATGCGTCGGACGCGTCGCGCCGTGTTACGAGGAGGCCCTCGGGCGATTCGACGACGGCCAGGCCGGAAACGCCGATGACGCAGACGGGCCTTCCGCTGCCGAGGACGAGGTTGTCTTTCGCCTCGACGGTCGCGACGTCGCCCGCCACGGCGTTTCCGGCGTCATCGCGCTCCCGGAAGTCCCAGACCGCCTCCCAGGAACCGAGGTCGCTCCAGCCGGAGGCGCAAGGCACCGTGAGCACGCGCCGAGCTTTCTCCATGACCGCGAAGTCGATCGAAGCCGAGGGGGACGAAGAAAACGACTCTTCGAAGGAAGAGACGTCCCCGGCGCGTCGAGCGGCGTGCGCTCGACGAGCTGCTTCGAGAATCGCGGGACAGGAGCGACTCATTTCTTCGAGGAGAAGAGGAATCCGGAAGACGAAGATCCCGGCATTCCAGAGGTGCCTTCCTGAAGCGACGAACTCGCGGGCCCGGCCGGCGTCCGGCTTCTCCATGAAGCGCGCGACCGGAACGGCCCGGCCCCTCTTTCCTTTCGCAGAGAATCCCCAGGCGTTCTCTTCGGCCATCTCCATGTAGCCGAATCCGGTCTCCGGGCGCGTCGGCGGGATGCCGAGGGTGACAAAGGCGTCGTCTGTCGTCGCCGCCTCGACGGCCTGCCGCAGCGAGGCCATGAACGCCTCTTCGTCGCGCACGGCCTGGTCCGATGGCAGGACGACGAGAATGCATCCCGGCACCTCGGCCTCGATCGCCAGCGCGGCCAGAGCGATCGCCGGCGCCGTGTTCCGCCGGACCGGCTCCAGGATCAGGCGCCCGTCCGGAAGGGCCGGAAACTCGCACCGGATCAGCGCCGCGTGAGACGTCCGCGCGGAGATGAAGACGTTCTCTTCTCCGGCCAGGCGAGCGCCGCGCCGGAAGGACTGGGCCAGAAGCGTCTCCTCCCCGACGAGCCGAAGGAACGGCTTGGGCCGTTCGTCCGTCGAGAGCGGCCAGAGGCGCGTTCCGCTCCCCCCCGCGAGGATCAGCGCGCGAACCGGCGGCGATGACACCATTTCATTCTACGGAACGCGGCAGCTGAACCTCGATCTCCGGAACGAGGTCGATGCCGAACCGTTCCTTCACGGCACGCTGCATCTCGGCCATGAGGGCGAGGACGTCGCGGGCCGTGGCGCCGCCGAGGTTGACGATGACATTGGCGTGGACCGGCGAGACCTCGGCCCCGCCGATCCGTCTTCCCTTCATACCGCACGCCTCGAGAAGACGGCCGGCGTAGCTTCCGGGCGGGTTCTTGAAGATCGAGCCGGCGTTCGGCTCGGGCGGAAGCGCTCTCTTCCGCTTCTCGGCGATCTCGGCCATTCGGGCCTGGACGAGGTCCGGGTCAGCCTCGCGAAGCGTCAGCCGTGCCGAGGCGATGAGGTCGCCGGTCTCCATGAGAGCCGTCCAGCGATAGCCGTGGGCGATCTGCGAGGCGGGAAGCTCGCGCGCCGCCCCCGTTCGAGCGACGAGCTGGACCGAGAAAAGGACGTCGAAGATCTCGCATCCGTACGCGCCGGCATTGATCCGGACGGCGCCTCCGACCGAGGACGGGATCCCCGAAAGCCCTTCGAGCCCCGAGAGCCCCGCCCGCTGTGCGAGAACGGCGAGCGACATGAGGGAGGCTCCGGCGCCGGCGTCGACCCGGTTCCCGTGGATCTCCACCTTCCCGAAGTCACCGGAGAGGACGAACGCCACGCCGGGGAAGCCGCTGTCCGGAACCAGGACGTTCGAGCCCTTCCCGAGCGGGAGGACGGGGAGTCCCTCGCGGCGGGCCCACTTCAGGAGCGCTGCCAGCGCTGGCAGATCACCGGCTTCCGCGAAGAACCGCGCAGGACCCCCGATCCTGAGCGTCGTCCGCCCGGCGAGCGGGATCTCCTCCCGCCAGACGATCCGATGGGGGGAGAGCGCGGCAGGGATCATCGAATGAATGCCAGTACGGCCGTGAGGACGAGCGCCACCAGAAAGCCACCGAGAAGATCGTCCGCCATCACGCCGAGGCCGCCGGGCAGCCCCTCGGCTCTTCGCACGGGTCCTGGCTTCAGGACGTCGACGACGCGAAAGAGAAGGAATGCGAGAAGAGCGAAGCCCCAGAAGCGGGTCGGCGAACCCGACCGGGCCAGCGTGTAGACGGGCACGAGCGCGATGGCCTGTCCCGCCACTTCGTCGATGACGACCTGCGACGGGTCTTTCTCGTCGAGAAGCTTCGCGACGGCACCGGCCGCCGGGATCCCCGCGAGGGAGGCGAGGAGCGTGAAAACGACGACGCCGGCGAGGCCGCCCATCCGGAAGGAGGCTTCGACGAACGGAACGGCGAAAAGACTTCCCCACGTCCCGGGGGCCACGGGAAGAAATCCGGCTCCGAACCAGGTGGCGAGGATCGCAGCAGCGGGTGCGGCTCGAAAGATTTCCCGCCACGTTTTCCCGGAGGACCCTTGATTTCCGCGCATTCCGGCCCTATCTTGCGCTCGTTCCTTCCGTGCCGCGCGTGCGGCGTGTCCTTTCTTCTCCTCGGCAGACACGATTCGGCACCTATAATCCGCCGTCTCTCGCGTGGACGGGAAAGAGAGGACTTCCATGATCGAGGTCAGCAAGGAAAAACTGAAGGCGCTCGAGCAGGCCGTGGCCCAGATCGACCGCCAGTTCGGAAAAGGGGCTCTCGTCCGCCTCGGAGACAAGCCCCACGAGACGATTCACTTCATCTCCACCGGCTCCATCGCCGTCGATGCCGCTCTCGGGATCGGCGGCGTCCCGCGCGGACGGGTCGTCGAGGTCTTCGGGCCCGAGTCGTCGGGCAAGACGACCCTGACGCTCCACATCATCGCGGAGGCCCAGAAGCGTGGCGGCCTCGCCGCTTTCATCGACGCGGAGCACGCGCTGGACCCTGATTACGCGAGGAGGCTCGGCGTCGACGTCGACAACCTCATGGTGTCGCAGCCCGACTCCGGAGAGCAGGCGCTCGAGATCGCCGAAGCGCTCGTCCGGTCCGCCGCCGTCGACGTGGTGGTGATCGACTCCGTGGCGGCCCTCGTCCCGAGGGCGGAGCTGGAGGGCGAGATGGGCGACGCGATGGTTGGCCTGCAGGCCCGTCTCATGTCGCAGGCCCTCCGGAAGCTGACGGCCGTCGTCTCGAAGTCGAGGACGACGCTCGTCTTCATCAACCAGATCCGCGAGAAGATCGGCGTCATGTTCGGCAACCCGGAGACGACCACGGGCGGCCGGGCCTTGAAGTTCTACGCTTCGGTCCGGATCGACATCCGAAGGATCAATGCCATCAAGGACGGGGAGGAAGTCGTCGGATCCCGGACGAAGGTGAAGATCGTCAAGAACAAGGTCGCGCCCCCCTTCAAGGTGGCCGAGTTCGACATCGGATACGGCGAGGGGATCTCCAGGACCGGCGAGCTGATCGACCTCGGCCTCGAGCACAAGGTCGTCGAGAAGTCGGGGGCCTGGTTCAGCTACGGTGACCTCCGGATCGGGCAGGGGCGCGAGAACGCGAAGCAGTTCCTCCGAGACAACCCCGATATCGCGGCCGAAGTCGAGCACAAGCTTCGCGAGAAGCTCGGCCTCCCGACGGCGGAGGTCGCCGCGGCATCTCCTCCGGCGCCGGCAGCGTCGCCTCTGAAGCAGGCGTCCGCGCCGGAGCGCAAGAAGTGATGTGAGGAGGGCCTGGTCGGCCGGCCGAGCCCTCCTCCTGGTCGTCCTCGTGCCGGGGCCGGCCGCGGCGGCAGTTGCCTTCTTCGGGCCGTGGATCTCCGTCGCCCCCGGAGACCTCCGCCTTTCCGCCCTCGAAGATCGGCCCCAGGCCTCGATTTCCGTAAACGCCCCCGGCCTGCTTCTGACCATCCCGGACCCGGCCGACACCGCACTTCGGGAATCGATCCCGGGCTTCATCGAGGCTGCCCGCCGATCGGGGTGGAAGGCGGGCCTCCGGGTCAACCTCGCCGATGCCCGGGTGCCGACGGACCCTCGGGCGGCGGAGGCGGCCAGCGCGGAGACTCTTCTTCCGGGCCTCGGCTCCCTGCTTCACGCCGCTTCCGGCGCGGACCTCTACGTCCTCGAGCTTCCGCGGCTGGAGGGCGACGTCAGGGGACCCACCTTCGCATTTCGCCGCGTGGCCGCGGAGATCCACGCGCTCTGGCCGAAGGCACAGGTTGCGGCGCTCGTCGGAACTCTGGCCGCGGGAAGCGGTCTTTCCCCCGGCGAGAAGGCGTTTCTCAGCGAGGAGACCCGCGCTTATGTCGACCTGGTCGGGGTCCACCTCGCCGGGGGATCGTCCCCCGCCGAGGTCCGTCGCGCCGTCGATGAAGTGGCCCTCGGAAAACACCTGTTCGTCGATGCCGGGCGGGCGACCACTCCGGCGGAACTTCTCGATCTCGCGGCCCGTTTCGCGGCCGCCGGGGCCGTCTCGACGGCCGCGACAGTGGACTTCCCTTCCTCGGACGACGAGGTCCTTCTCCGGATGGGCCGTCTTCTCGACGGCGACTTCGGCGGCGACGCCCGGCGCGCGGAGGCGCGAGCGGAGGACGGGGAGCCCCTGCGGGTCTCCCGGTTTCTGTCGAGCCTCGATCTCGGCGGGGTCGTCCTCGTCTCGGGCATCACGGAGGCGGGAACGACCTGGAACGGCCCCCTGGTTCTCGCGCTCGACGCCGCCGGCTACTCCTCGGCCGAGATCGTCGAGCTCGGCACCGGGCGATCGAAGAGTCTCGCCTTCCCCCCGGAGGCGGGAAACGTCTCCCTATCGCTCTCGACCGCGGCCGGGCCGATCGCCCTTCGGCTCGTCCCGGCCGAGCCGGGCTCGGCGCTGACCGCACGGGCCGCCGAAGGGGTCGCCGAGAAGCGGAAGCCGACGGCCGACGAGATCGTCGCTCGGCACCAGGCCTGGCGCGCGGCGCGCGACCGGCGGTGGAAGCGCTTCATCGCCCGGAACGAGACGACGATTCTGTTCCGGTTCGCCGACCTGAACAGCACGCTCACACTCACGCTCGCCGGCCCCTACTTCTACGAGAAGGGGCGGGGCGCAGACTGGGTCTGGCACGAGGCCTACTTCAACGGAGTCCGGTGGCGAGGGAAGAAGGTCCCCGAGCTGCCGCTGGTCCAGCCGGAGAAGGTGACGGAGCTGCCGCTCGCCCTCACGTTCGACGATTCCTACCGGTACGAGCTCGTCGGGGAGGAGACGGAGCAGGGGAAGCCCTGCTGGCTTCTTTCCTTCACGCCGAAGGCGCGCGCCTCGGACCGGCCGCTCTACGCCGGCCAGGTCGACATCGCGAAGGCCGATTTCTCGGTCGTCAGGATCCGCTCGAAGCAGCTGAATCTGACCGGCGAGATGCAGGCGGTCGACCAGGAGAGCGAATTCGGTCCGGTCCCGGCCCCGGACGGCGGCGCGCCTCTTCTCTTCCCGACCCGTCAGGTCTCCCACTGGGTCCTGAACACCTTCTCGGCGACGACGACACTGGAGACCGAGACGCGTCTCCTCGACGTCCGCGTCGATTCTCCGGACTGGGACCAGGCCCTCGCGGCCGCGTATGCATCGACCGACGTCATGGTGCGCGACACCGAGAAGGGGATGCGCTACCTCGACCGGACGAAGGAAGGGAGCCGCGTCGTCGTCGAAAATCCGAGGACCTCGCGCCTCTTCGGCCTCGTGGGGACCTACTGGGACTCCTCCTTCGACTTTCCCCTCCCCCTCCTCGGCATCTACTACGTCGATCTCGACTTCCGGCACAAGCATCAGCAGCTCCAGGTCTTCTTCGGCGGGCCCATCCTGCTGGCCTCCTTCAGCGAGCCGCGGCTCTTCGGTACGGCGCTGACTCTCGGCGGCAACATCTTCGGCGTCGCCTTCCGGGGCAGCAATTTCTGGTATGTGAACGGTGTGGAGGACCGGGCTCAGCGGGTCAAGGACAGGAGCAGCGCAGCGAACCTGAACCTGGGCGTGCCGCTCTTGCGCCATGTGAAGCTGTCACTGACCGCAGGCATCGCCTACCGCGACTTCGCGGCCGCCCCCGACACCTCGCCCGAATTCGCCATTCCCTCCGACAGCGGAACGATTCGCCTCGAGGGCGCCGCCTTCTGGAACGTGTCGGGCTGGCTGGTTTCGGGGAACTGGGGCTGGTACCACCGCAACCGGTGGGGACCCTGGGGATATTCCGGTAACCCTGAGTACGACCCGGGGAAGAAGGAATACCGCCTCTATTCGGTGACCGTGGCCAGGGACTTTCCGCTCCCCAGGTTCCAGCTGATCCGGATCGGGGCGAGCTGGCTCGGGTCGAGCAACACCGACCGCTTCTCCGAGTACACCTTCGGCACGTTCGGCGGGACGCCGCTGACCGGCTTCGCCACGGGAAACCTCCGCGCCCAGGAGGCGATCGTCGTGCGCGGCGGTTACGGGCTCGTCTTCGGCAACACCTTCCACCTCCTCGGCATTTACGAGCAGGCCTGGGTGACGGACCAGTACGTCGGGTTCAACAGGGTCCCGTTCGCCGGAGCCGGGATCACCGCCGAACTGCCGGGGCCCTGGTCGACCATCATCCGGCTGGACGGCGGGATCCCCGTCGTCGGTCGTCACCACGGGACGAAGGGAGGCGTCATCAACCTGACCTTCCTGAAGCTCTTCTGACAGAATCGACCGCCCGTGACCCTAGAGCTGGCCCTCCCCTTCCTCCTCGCGGTCGCCGCTGCGGGGCCGCCGCACCCGGTCTGGCCGCTCCCCGCGGAGCTTCTGATCGGGGCTGACGCCGCCGCCGACGCCCCACCGGACCTGAAGCGGCAGCTCGTCAAGCACCGCCAGCGGCTGATGGCCGGCATCCGCGATGCCGCCGCAGTGGAGACGGGGAGTCGCAATGCCGAAGCGCACAGGGCGGCATCGGCCCGGGGGGCGCGGGATCTCGCGGCCGCCATCCGGGCACACCGCCCGTTTTCCGACGTCGCTTACGAGGCGGGCGGCATCGTTCACGAGGCGGCGGCCGCCGCGCTGCTCGCCGCGGCCCCCGGGGACGGCGCCGAACTCTCG
>JBLMYG010000156.1:0-5182 GCA_050258155.1 Acidithiobacillales bacterium | reverse complement strand
TCATCCACCAAAGCGACGGCGTCACGCCGACGCCGGTCGTCTCGTGGCTGATCCTCGTCCACAACCGCGGGCGAAAGGAGCACCTCGCCGACGGCATCGTCGTCACGCCATCGCACAACCCGCCCGAGGACGGCGGCTTCAAGTACAACCCGCCGAACGGCGGTCCTGCCGACACCGACGTGACGGGCTGGATCGAGGACCGGGCCAACGACCTGCTTCGCGCGAAGAACGCCGGCGTGAAGCGCTTCCCGTACGCGAAGGCCGTGATGGCGGCGACGACGCACGCGGAGGACTTCGTCCTCCCGTACGTCAGGGACCTCGCGAACGTCGTCGACATGGAGGTGGTCCGGGGGGCGAAGCTGAAGCTCGGCGTCGACCCTCTCGGCGGCGCGTCGCGCCCCTACTGGGAGCCGATCAACTCCGTCTACGGGCTCGAGGTCGAGATCGTGAACCCGGCGATCGACCCCACCTTCTCGTTCATGACGGTCGATCACGACGGCAAGATCCGGATGGACCCGTCGAGCCCGTTTGCCATGGCCCGGCTCGTCGGCCTGAAGGACAGGTTCCGCGTCGCCTTCGCCAACGACCCCGACGCGGACCGGCACGGCATCGTGACGGCGTCCGCCGGCCTCCTCAACCCCAACCACTACCTCGCCGTCGCCATCCGGTACCTTCTCTCTCACCGCCCGAAATGGCCGGAGAAGGCCGCTGTCGGAAAGACGCTCGTCTCGAGCGGAATGATCGACCGCGTCGTGGCGAAGCTGGGACGCCGCCTGAACGAGGTGCCGGTCGGCTTCAAGTGGTTCGCACCCGGCCTCTTCGACGGCTCCATCTGCTTCGGCGGCGAGGAGAGCGCGGGGGCGAGCTTCCTCCGGCGCGACGGGACCGTGTGGACGACCGACAAGGACGGGCTCCTCCTCGACCTCCTCGCGGCCGAGGTCACGGCACGGACGGGGAAGGACCCCGGCGAGCACTACGGCGAGCTGACCGCCGAGTTCGGCGCACCCCTCTACACTCGGATCGACGCGGCCGCGACGCCGGAGGAGAAGGCGAAGCTCGGGCGGCTGACGCCGGGCGCCGTGAAGGAGTCGAGGCTGGCGGGAGAGCCGATCACGGCGAAGCTGACGACGGCCCCGGGCAACGGCGCCCCGATCGGGGGGCTGAAGGTCGTCGCGAAGAGCGGCTGGTTCGCGGCGCGCCCCTCCGGGACCGAGAACATCTACAAGATCTATGCGGAGAGCTTCCGCGACGCCACCCACTTGGGCGCGATCGTGAGAGAGGCCCGGGCCATGGTCGCCGCGGCGCTGGGGAAGGGGTAGGAGATGGCAAAGCCGGAGAACGGCCCGAAGAGGGTTCTCGTCGTCGACGTCGGGGGAACCCACGTCAAGATCCTCGCGACCGGCCAGAAGGCGCGCCGGAGGTTCCCGTCCGGACGGGGCCTGACCCCTCGGCAGATGGTGAAGGGGGTGAAGGAGCTCGCGGCCGACTGGACGTACGACGTCGTCTCGATCGGCTACCCCGGCCCCGTCCGGGGCGGGGCCCCGAGCCGGGAGCCGTACAACGTCGGCAGAGGCTGGGTCGGGTTCGACTTCGAGGCCGCCTTCTCCAGGCCGGTGAAGATCATCAACGACGCGGCGATGCAGGCGCTCGGGAGCTACCGGCGCGGGACCATGCTCTTCCTCGGCCTCGGGACGGGCCTCGGCAGCGCCATGGTCGTGAACGGCACCGTCGTGCCGCTGGAGCTCGGGCACCTCGCCGTCGAGAAGAAGACGTTCGAGGACTACCTCGGGGCCGCCGCGCTCGAGAAGCACGGCCGGAAGAAGTGGCAGTCTTTCGTCGAGAAGATCACGGAACGGCTCATCGCCGCCTTTCAGCTCGACGACGTCGTCCTCGGCGGAGGGAACGTCAAGAAGCTGACGAAGCTGCCGAAAGGATGCCGGGCGGGAGACAACGCGAACGCCTTTCTCGGCGGATTCCGGCTCTGGGAGGAGCGGAGGAGCGCGCAGAAACCGGGGAGGAGGACGGCGCGATGACGGTCCCCCTTCAGCCCCTCACGGCCCGCCCCGCCTGGAAGGCGCTCGAAGCGCACGCCCGGGCGATGCGCGACCTCCACCTCCGGGAACTCTTCGCGGCCGACCGGAAGCGCGGCGAGCGCCTCACCGCGGAGGCGGCGGACCTCTTCCTCGACTACTCGAAGAACCGGATCACCGACGAAACGGTGGCGCTCCTCGTCCGCCTCGCGGAGGAGTCGGGGCTGCGAGCCCGGATCGACGCCATGTTCCGCGGCGAGAGGATCAACGCGACCGAGAACCGGGCCGTCCTCCACGTGGCGCTCCGGGCGCCTGCGGGAGCCTCGATCGTCCTGGACGGCGTGAACGTCGTCCCCGAGGTCCACGCCGTCCTCGACCGGATGACGGACTTCTGCGACCGGGTCCGGAGCGGCGTCTGGAAAGGCCAGACGGGGAAGCGGATCCGGAACGTCGTCAACATCGGAATCGGCGGCTCCGACCTGGGGCCGGTGATGGCGTACGAGGCGCTCCGGCATTACAGCGACCGGCACCTGACGTTCAGGTTCGTCTCGAACGTCGACGGGACCGACTTCGCGGAGGCGGTGCGCGACCTCGACCCCGCCGAGACGCTCTTCATCGTCTCGTCGAAGACCTTCACGACGCTCGAGACGATGACGAACGCGGAGACCGCCCGGGCGTGGTGCCTCGAGAGGCTCGGCGGTGACGTGACGGCGACCGCGAAGCACTTCGTGGCGGTCTCGACGAACGCCGCAAGGGTGTCGGCGTTCGGGATCGACACGGCGAACATGTTCGGATTCTGGGACTGGGTGGGCGGCCGTTATTCCATGGACTCGGCGATCGGCCTCTCCACGATGCTGGCCGTGGGCCCGGCGAACTTCCGCGCGATGCTCGCCGGCTTCCACGAGATGGACGAACATTTCCGGACGGCGCCGCTGACGCGGAACCTCCCCGTCCTCATGGGCCTCCTTTCCATCTGGAACACGAATTTCCTGGGGGCAAGCACGCTCGCCGTCCTCCCGTACGACCAGTACCTGAAGCGCTTCCCGGCCTACCTCCAGCAGCTCGCGATGGAGTCGAACGGCAAGCACGTCACGCTGGACGGGGCCGGGGTCGCCTGGCAGACGGGCCCGATCACCTGGGGCGAGCCGGGGACGAATGGCCAGCACTCGTTCTACCAGCTGATCCACCAGGGCACCCGCCTCGTCCCGTGCGACTTCGTCGGGTTCGTCGAGTCGGCGAACCCGCTGGGGCGACACCACGACATCCTGATGGCGAACCTCTTCGCCCAGAGCGAGGCGCTCGCCCTCGGGAAGACCGCCGAAGAGGTCCAGGCGGACGGCACGCCCGAATGGCTGGTGCCGCATCGGGTCTTCGAGGGGAACCGCCCGTCGAACACGATCCTCGGTCAGCGACTCACGCCCGGGGCGCTCGGCGCGCTCGTTGCGCTCTACGAGCACTCGGTCTTCACGCAGGGGGCGATCTGGGGGATCGACTCCTTCGACCAGTGGGGGGTCGAGCTGGGGAAGGTGCTGGCCCAGCGGATCATTCCCGAGCTGGAGAGCCCGGAGGAGCCGCCGCTCGCGCACGACAGCTCGACGAACGCCCTCATCCGCCGGTACCGGACGCTGGGGAAGAGACCGCGCTAACGCAAGAAGGAGAACGTCATGCAGCTCGGAATGATCGGACTCGGACGGATGGGGGCGAACATGGTTCGCCGTCTGATCGGCGGCAGGCACGAATGCGTCGTCTTCGACCTCTCGCCGAAGGCCGTGGAGGACCTCGCAAAGGAGAAGGCGGTCGGCGCGTCGTCGCTGGCGGACTTCGTGAAGAGGCTCTCGAAGCCCCGGGCGGTCTGGCTGATGGTCCCGGCGGCCGTGGTGGACCGGACGATCGCCGACCTCCTTCCGCTCCTCGAGAAAGGGGACATCCTGATCGACGGCGGCAACTCGTACTACGTGGACGACATCCGCCGGTCCAAGGAGCTGGCTCCGAAGGGGATTCACTACGTGGACATCGGAACGAGCGGCGGGGTCTGGGGCCTCGAGCGGGGCTACTGCATGATGATCGGAGGCGAGCCCGACGTCGTCAGACACCTCGATCCGATCTTCAAGGTGCTGGCGCCCGGGCGGGGGAACGCCCCGAGGACGCCGGGGCGCGAGAAGGCCGGCGGCACCGCCGAGGAGGGCTACCTCTACTGCGGGCCGAGCGGCGCGGGCCATTTCGTCAAGATGATCCACAACGGGATCGAGTACGGCCTCATGGCCGCGTACGCCGAGGGGCTCGGCATCCTCCGCTCCGCGAACGTCGGGAAGCAGGACCACGCGGTCGACGCCGAGACAACGCCGCTCCGCGATCCCGAGAACTTCCAATACGACCTGAACCTGCCTGACATCGCCGAGGTCTGGCGGCGCGGGAGCGTCATTGCCTCGTGGCTCCTCGACCTGACGGCCTCGGCCCTGATCGAGGACCCGTCCCTCACGAAGTTCGCAGGACGCGTCTCCGACTCCGGCGAGGGACGCTGGACGATCAAGGCCGCCATCGACGAGGCCGTTCCGGCGCCGGTCCTTACAACGGCTCTTTACGAGAGGTTCGCCTCCCGCGGCGAGGCGGAGTTCCAGAACAAGCTCCTGTCCGCGATGCGCTCTCAGTTCGGCGGGCATCACGAGAAGCCGTCGAAGTGAAGAGGCCGACATGAGCGCTCTTCCTGCGGACGCCCTCGTCTTCTTCGGGGCCACGGGCGACCTCGCGTACAAGAAAATCTTCCCGTCGCTCCAGGCCATGCTGAAACGCGGACACCTCGACGTGCCGGTCATCGGCGTGGCGAAGGCGGGCTGGAGCCTCGACCAGATGAAGGCCCGGGCGAAAGACAGCCTCGAGAAACATGGAGGCCTCGACCCCGCGGCCTTCGCGAAGCTCTCGGGACTCCTCCGGTATGTCGACGGCGACTACAACGACCCGGCCACGTTCGCGGCGATCCGGAAGGAGCTGAAGGACGCGGAGCGCCCGGCCCATTACCTCGCCATCCCTCCCGTTCTCTTCGGGAAGGTCATCGAGCAGCTCGGCACGTCCGGAAACTCGAGGAACGCCCGCGTCATCGTCGAGAAGCCGTTCGGGACGGACCTCGCCTCGGCGAGAGCCCTCAACAAGATCCT
>JBLMYG010000155.1:0-7803 GCA_050258155.1 Acidithiobacillales bacterium | reverse complement strand
GCCGTGCGGAGGACGCTCCGGTACATCTACGTCCAGCTCATCGACGACGCGGCCGGTCGCACCCTGGCGCACGCGAGCTCCCGCGAGGAGTCCGTGCTCTCGGGGAAGAAGAGCGCCGCGAACAAGTCGGCCGCCGTCGCCGTGGGCGCGCTCATCGCCCAGCGGGCGAAGGAGAAGGGGATCGACGCGGTGGTCTTCGACCGGGGGGGCCACCTCTACCACGGCAACGTCAAGGCCCTCGCGGACTCGGCGCGCGAGAAGGGGTTGAAGTTTTGAGCACGAACGTCGCAAGTCGTCCCCCCCGCTTCGGTAACCGCCCCGGGGGCCCCGGGCGTGGCCCGGGAGGCCCGGGTGGCCCGGGCGCGCCGCAGCGGCCCGCGGGCGCGCTCGGCGAAGGGCGCGCCGGCGCCGACCTCATCGACCACGTCGTCCACATCAACCGGGTGACGAAGGTCGTCAAGGGCGGCAAGAACTTCTCGTTCTCCGCCCTCGTCGTCGTCGGCGACGGCCACGGGCGCGTCGGCTACGGTGCCGGCAAGGCCAAGGAGGTCCCCGTCGCGATCAAGAAGGGGATCGAGATGGCGAAGAAGCGGATGATCCACGTCCCGCTCAAGGGGACGACGATTCCGCACGCGGTCATCGGGCACTTCGGCGCGGGCCGGGTCATGCTGAAACCGGCAGCGGACGGCACGGGCGTCATCGCGGGAGGCGCCGTCCGGGCCGTCCTCGAGTCGGCCGGCGTCCAGAACATCCTGACGAAATCGCTCGGGACGACGAATCCGCACAACGTCGTCAAGGCGACGTTCGACGCTCTCGGCCGCCTGCACCTCGAGGACGCCATCCGGAAGGCTCTCGGCCGCGAAGCACTTCCCGGAGCGAAGGATGCCGCCGTCGCGAAGGAGGCGCCGGCCGCCGAGGCGGCTCCGGCCCCGGAGACCAAGTGATGACCGCCAAGACGCTCCGCATAAGGCAGGTCCGCTCGGGCATCTGCGCTCCCGCGGACCAGAAGCAGACGCTCCGGGGACTCGGCCTCCGCCGGATCCGGCAGGAGGTCGTCCGCCCTGACACCCCCGCGACCCGGGGACTCATCCACAAGGTCCGCCATCTCGTCGAGGTCGTCGGCGAGGCGGGTCCGGGAGCAGACTGAGATGGCTCACGGCCTCCACACCCTCGCGCCCCGCAGCGGGGCGACCTCCTCCCGCAAGCGCGTCGGGCGCGGCCCCGGCTCCGGCCTCGGCAAGACGGCGGGGAGAGGCCACAAAGGACAGAAGTCCCGCTCCGGCTCCTCGCATCTGCGCGGCCACGAAGGGGGCCAGATGCCCCTCCACCGCCGCGTCCCGAAGCGCGGGTTCACGAACATCTTCCGGACCGACTGGGTGACGGTCACGCTCCGGAAGCTCGAGGCGACGTTCCAGGACGGCGCGGCCGTGACGCCCGAGATCCTGAAGGCGGCCGGGGCCCTCAGGAGGACGGGGGACGGCCTGAAGATCCTGGGGACCGGTGAGCTCTCGAAGTCGCTGACGGTGTCGGCCCACAGGTTCACCGAGGGCGCCCGAAAGAAGATCGAGGCGGCGGGCGGCCGGTGCGAGGTCCTTCCCGCGTGAACATCTTCGAGTCGATCCGGAACGTCTTCGCGATCCCGGATCTCCGGAAGCGCCTCCTCTTCTCGTTCGCGCTCCTTGGCGTCTACCGGATCGGGTCGCACCTGCCGACGCCGGGATTGGACGCATCGGCGCTCGACGAGTTCTTCCGGTCGCAGGCGGGGGGCCTGCTCGGCTTCGTCGACATCTTCTCGGGTGGTGCGCTCCGCCGTCTCTCCATCTTCGCGCTCGGCATCATGCCGTACATCACCGCGTCGATCATCCTGCAGCTCCTGACGGTCGTCTGGCCCTACCTCGAGAAGCTCTCGAAGGAGGGGGAGATGGGCCGGCGGAAGATCACGCAGTACACACGATACGGCACGGTCCTCCTCTCGATCGTGCAGGGCGCCGGCATCGCCATCTGGCTCTGGTCCCAGACGACGCCGTCAGGGCGGCATCTGGCGCTTCGCGACCCGACCTCCGACGTCGGGAAGGTCCCGTTCATCCTGATGGCGGTCCTGACGCTGACGACCGGCACGGCCTTCGTGATGTGGCTCGGCGAACAGATCACCGAGCGCGGCATCGGAAACGGCATCTCGCTGATCATCTACGCCGGCATCGTAGCCAGCCTTCCTTCGGCGACGTTCGGTTTCCTCCAGCAGGTCCAGCGCGGCCAGATGACGCTCTTCACGGCGCTCTTCCTCCTCGCCTTCATGGTCGGCGTCGTCGCCGCCATCGTTTTCGTCGAGCGGGCACAGCGGCGGATTCCCGTGCAGTACGCCAAGCGGGTCGTGGGGCGCCGGATCTACGGCGGCCAGAACACCTACCTTCCGCTTCGCGTCAACACGGGCGGGGTCATCCCGATCATCTTCGCGGTCTCGATCATCCAGTTCCCGCAGTACATCGCGGCGGCCTTCAAGAGCGACGTCATGAAGAAGATCTCCGAGCAGCTCTCGATGGGGCAGCCGCTCCACAACTTCATCTACGCTGCCGGGATCGTCTTCTTCTGCTACTTCTACATCTCCATCATCTTCAATCCGAACGACACCGCCGAGAACATGCGGAAGTACGGCGGCTTCATCCCGGGTATCCGCCCGGGAAAGGCGACGTCGGAGTACATCGACAACGTCCTGACGCGGATCACCCTGATCGGCGCCCTCTACCTCGTCGTCGTGGCGCTGATCCCCGAGTTCCTGCTGATGGGCTTCAAGGTGCAGAACTTGCCGGCGATCGGGCCGTGGCTCGACACCCACCTGCCGGGCTGGGTCACGCAGGGCCTCGGCGTGCCGTTCTACTTCGGCGGCACGTCGCTCCTGATCGTCGTCGGCGTCGCGATGGACACGGTCCAGCAGATCGAGTCGCAGCTCGTCATGCGGAACTACGACGGCTTCCTGAAGAAGGGCCGGGTCCGCGGGCGGAGAGGGTAGAGACATGGCCATTTTCGTCGTTTTCTTCGGTCCTCCGGGCTCCGGCAAGGGGACGCAGGCCTCACGGCTCGCCGCCGACCTCGCCATCCCGCAGATCTCGACCGGTGACCTGCTCCGGTCCCACGTGGCGCGCGGGACCGAGCTCGGGAAAGTCGCCCGACCGATCATGGAGTCGGGCGCGCTCGTGCCGGACGATCTCGTGACGAAGATGCTCAGGGAGCGGCTCGGAGAGAAGGACGCCGCCGGCGGCGCCCTCTTCGACGGCTACCCGCGGACGGTGCCGCAGGCGACGGCCCTCGACGGGATCCTGGCCGAGCGGGGCGGGAAGGTCGGCGCCGTCCTCTTCATCGATGTCCCCGACGCTCCGATCGTCGATCGGCTCGTGAAGCGTGCGACGCTGGAGGGGCGGGCAGACGACACCCCCGAGACGATCCGCGAGCGCCTCCGCGTCTACCGTGAGAAGACGGCGCCCCTCGCCGACCGTTACAAGAAGGCGGGCGTCCTCGTGACGATCGACGGCTTCCGCACGATCGACGCCGTGGCGGCTGATGTCCGCGCGGCGGTGGAGGGGGCCCGCAGGGCCGCCGGATGATCACCTGCAAGGGGAAGGCCGAGATCCTGAAGATGGAGCGCGCCACGCGCATCGTCCAGGAGGTCCTCGCGGAATGCATGGCGGCCTGCCAGCCGGGCGTGACGACCGCGGAGATCGACCGGATCGCCGACAGGGGCATCCGGGAGAGGGGCGCGAAGCCCGCCTTCCTCGGGTACCGCGGGTTCCCGAGGTCGGTCTGCATCTCGATCAACGAGGAGGTCGTCCACGGCATCCCGTCGCCGAAGCGGGTCCTGCGGGCCGGCGACATCATCGGCCTCGACCTTGGCGCCGTCGTGGACGGCTACTTCGGAGACGCGGCACGGACCGCGATGATCGACCCGGTCTCCGATGCCGTCCGCGAGCTCGTCGCCGCCACGCACGAGGCGCTCCTCGCCGGGGTCGACGCCGTTCGCGTCGGCGGGAGGATCGGCGACATCGGGGCGGCGGTGGAAGCGGTCGCCCGGCGGAACGGGTACGGCGTCGTCAGGGAGTTCGTCGGCCACGGCATCGGAACGTCGCTTCACGAGGAGCCCCAGGTACCCAACTACGGTCCGGCGGGGCGCCGGGAGGCGATCCGGGAGGGGATGACGCTGGCGATCGAGCCGATGTTCAACCTCGGAACGCCGAAGGTCGTCGTGGGAAACGACGGCTGGACCGTTCGGACCGTGGACGGGAAGCCTTCGGCGCACTTCGAGCACACCGTGGTGGCGACCTCCGCGGGGCCGGCCGTCCTCGGATTCGGGCGCTTTTCCGAGGAGCGGGTGCTCGCGGGAGCGCCGTCGTCCGACGAATACCCGGAGGCGGCCGGGGGAGGGCTCAAGGCGCACGTGGCCTGAGGGAGACGGTAGAGGGACATGTCGAAGGAAGATGCCATCGAAGTCACGGCCACCGTCGTCGAGCCGCTGCCGAACGCGATGTTCCGGGTCCAGCTCGAGAACAAGCCGGATCATCACGTGCTGGCGCACATCTCGGGAAAGATGCGGAAGCACTTCATCCGTATCCTTCCCGGGGACAAGGTGCTCGTCGAGCTGTCGCCCTACGATCTGACCCGGGGGCGGATCATCTACCGTTACAAGTGAGAGGAGGCCCGGCGGTGAAAGTCAGAGCGTCCGTCAGGAAGATCTGTTCCAAATGCAAGGTGATCCGCCGCGCGGGTGTCGTCCGGGTCATCTGCGAGAACCCGAAGCACAAGCAGCGCCAGGGCTGAGAGGATAGGGACACATGGCACGAATCGCCGGCATCGACCTGCCCCCGAACAAGCGCGTGGAGATCGGCCTGACCCAGATCTTCGGGATCGGCCGGCCCGGATCGAACCGGATCCTGGCGACGGCCGGGGTGAACCCCGACACGCGGGTGAGGGACCTTTCCGAGGACGAGGTGTCGCGCATCCGGAAGGTGATCCAGGAGGACGTGAAGGTCGAAGGGGACCTCCGGAAGGAGATCGCCCAGGACATCAAGCGCCTCATGGAGATCGGCTGCTACCGGGGCCTCCGGCACCGCCGCGGCCTTCCCGTGCGCGGCCAGCGGACGCACACGAACGCCCGGACGCGGAAGGGCCCGCGCAAGGGCGCCATCGCCGGCAAGAAGAAGGCGACGAAGAAGTAACGAAGGGGGGTCCGGGGGGAAACCGCTGGGCGGTTCCCCCCCGGCCTAAAGAGGAATATCGATGGCATCTCCCACAGAATCCACCGCCGCCACGACCGGCAAAGCCGCCAAAGGCAAGAAGAAGGGCCCGAAGAAGGAGAAGAAGAACATCCCGCACGCCATGGCGACCGTGCAGGCCTCCTTCAACAACACGATCATCTCGATCACCGACGTGCAGGGGAACGTCATCTCCTGGTCGTCGGCCGGGAGGATCGGGTTCAAGGGCTCGCGCAAGGGGACGCCGTTCGCGGCCCAGCTCGCCGCCGGCAACGCGGCGCAGCTCGCCCAGGAGCACGGCGTCCGGTCGCTCGAGGTCCGCGTGAACGGCCCCGGCGCGGGGCGCGAGAGCGCCATCCGTGCCCTCGCGGCCGCCGGAATCGACATCCGGTCCATCAAGGACGTGACGCCCATCCCGCACAACGGATGCCGTCCCCGCAAGAGGAGAAGGGTCTAATGGCTCGGTATCGTCAGTCCGTCTGCCGCCTCTGCCGCCGCGAGGCGATGAAGCTGTTCCTCAAGGGGGACCGCTGTTTCACGAACAAGTGCGCCATCGAGCGCCGGAACTTCCCGCCGGGGCAGCACGGCAAGCGCCGCTCCAAGATCCTCGGCTACGGAATCCAGCTTCGCGAGAAGCAGAAGGTGAAGCGGTTCTACGGCGTTCTGGAGAACCAGTTCCGCCTCACCTTCCAGCAGGCCGAACGGATGCGGGGCGTCACCGGCGAGAACCTCTTGTCGCTCCTGGAGCGCCGACTGGACAACGTCGTCCACCGCCTCGGCTTCGCCGCCTCGCGGACGCAGGCCCGCCAGCTCGTCCGGCACGGGCACGTCCGTGTCAACGGCCGGAAGGTGAACGTCCCCAGCTTCGTCGTCGGCGCGGGCGCCGTCGTCTCCGTCAAGGAGAAGAGCCGGAAGAACCCGCTGGTCATCGGCGCCGTCGAGACAGCCAAGGGGCGCGGCATTCCCGCGTGGCTCGAGCTGAACGCGGCCGAGTTCGAGGGGAAGGTCGTGGCCCTGCCGAAGCGGGAGGACGTGGCCCTTCCCGTCAACGAGAAACTCATCGTGGAGTTGTATAGCAAGTAAGGTCCGCGCGCGCCGCTCAGCGGGTAAGACGCAGGGCCGGGAGAAACAGATGACGATGTGGAAGAACTTCCAGCGCCCCAACCGTCTCGACGTCGAGGAGGAGAAGGGGAATTACGGCCGGTACACCGCGCAGCCGCTCGAGCGCGGCTGGGGGACGACCGTCGGCAACGCGCTCCGGCGGGTCCTCCTCTCCTCGATCGAGGGCGCGGCGATCACCGCCGTGAAGATCGAAGGGGTGGAGCACGAGTTCACGGCGCTGGCCGGCGTCGTCGAGGACGTGACGGACATCATCCTGAACCTGAAGCAGCTCGCCATCCGCCTTCACGACGACGGACCGCGGACCCTCGTCCTCGACGCAAAGACGAAAGGCGTCGTGACAGCGGACGCGTTCGACGACGACGCCCAGATCGAGATCCTTAACGGCGACGCCCAGATCGCGACGCTGGCGGAGGGCGGCCGGCTCCGCCTCGAGGCGACGATCGGCAAGGGGCGCGGCTACGTGCCGGCCGACCGGAACTTCGACGCGGAGGCCCCGATCGGGACGATCCCGGTCGACTCGGCGCACTCGCCGGTCCGCCGCGTGAACTACCACGTCGAGGCGGCCCGGGTCGGACAGGCGACCGATTACGACAAGCTCGTCATCGAAGTCTGGACGAACGGCACGATCACGCCGCGCGACGCCATCGGCCTCGCGGCCGTCCTGCTCCGGGAGCACCTTGCCATCTTCGTCAACATGGAGACCGACGAGGCCAAGCCGGCGACGGGCCCCGAGATGCCGCAGAGCGAGCTCGACGCCCTCCTCGACATGAACGTCGAGGAGCTGGAGCTTTCGGTCCGGAGCGCCAACTGCCTGAAGAACGCCGGCATCCGGACGCTCCGCGAGCTGGTACAGAAGACCGAGAAGGACATGCTGGAGACGAAGAACTTCGGCCGGAAGAGCCTGAACGAGATCCGCGAGATCCTGCGGGACAAGGGGCTCGCCTTCGGCATGAAGCTCGAGGCCCCGGCCGGCGCGGGGCGGTGAGGCGGCGATGCAGCACAATCGTGCGGGGCGCAAGCTGGGGCGGACGACGTCGCACCGGCGCGCCCTCTTTCGGAACCAGCTCGCGTCGCTCTTCACGCACGAGCGGATCACGACGACCCTGCCGAAGGCGAAGGACCTGCGCCCGCTGGCCGAGAAGATGATCACCCTCGGGAAGAGGGGCGGCCTTCACGCCCGCCGCCTCGCGCTGAAGAATCTTCCCGATCCCGGCGCCGTCCGGCGGCTCTTCGACGAGATCGCCCCGCGGTTCAAGGACCGGATTGGCGGTTATACGCACATCCTGAAGCTCGGAAGCCGGCCGGGCGACGGGGCGGAGATGGCCATCCTCGAGTTCGTCGACTTCGACTTCGCGCAGCGTCAGGCCGAGAAGAAGGTCGCCGCGAAGGCCGCTGCGGAGAAGAAGGAGACGCTTCTCGAGAAGGCGAAGAAGCTCGTCGC
>JBLMYG010000154.1:0-18080 GCA_050258155.1 Acidithiobacillales bacterium | reverse complement strand
CCCCATCACGCGGAGGATGATCGGCGCCGTGTACCAGGAGCCGAGGAGAATGCCGATCTTCCCGCGCGGCGGGAGAGCCCGCCAGAAGCGCCACCAGGGGGGGCGCTCGCGCTCCTCGTCCGAGGGGAGCCAGAAGGCGGTGACCTCCAGGCCGCGGGGATCGAGCCACGCGGCGAGCCGGTTGATCAGCTCCCCCTTCCCCGCGATCTCGGGACCCGAGATGACGACCACGACCGGGACCCTGGCTTGATGGATCTCCCAGTGGGCCTCAAGGAGGGCCAGCCGCAGCTTCGGAAGCTGGCGGGCGTAATCGTCCTTGGAGACCTTGAGCCCCAGCTCGGCGGACTTGAGCACGGGCGTTCCTCCCGAGGGGAATCTCGGCCCAGTATAGGAGACGATCGGCTGTCTCAGGGGCCGGACGCGAGCCTCGGCTCCTCCGCCTCCCGGACCGCCCTTACGACGTCGTAGCCGAGTAGGAACGGGGCGCACCACGCCGCCACCGCAGCGACGAGGACCGTCGCCGCGCCCCCGGAGGCGACCGCCACGGTGGCGCCGAGGGCCGCCGACGCGAAGAGCGACGCCACGACGCCCGCCTCCATCTCTCCGAGCTGCGGCCCCCCGAGGAAGAAGATCATGTTCACGCTCGTCATCCGCCCGCGCAGGGCGTCGGGCGTGGCGAGCTGCCGGATCGTCTGCCGGATGACCGTGGAGACCGTGTCGGACATCCCTACGAAGAGGAGGGCGGCGAACGTCAGAGCGGCGCTTCGCGAGACGCCGAAGAGTGCCGTGGTGGCGCCATAGGCCGCGACCGCTGCGAGAAAGACCGTCCCCTGCCGGCGCGGGAGACCCCGGATCGCCAGCGCCGTCGAGCCGAGAGCCGCTCCGACCGCCGGTGCGGCGCGAAGCCACCCGTAGCCCGCGGCGCCAATGTGAAGGATCCTGTCCGCGAAGATCGGTAGGAGCGACATCGACCCCGAAAGGAACGTGGCAACGAAATCGAGGAGCATGGTCCAGACGATCAGGGGGGTCCGGAAGACGAAGCGGAATCCTTCCTTGAGCGCCACGACGGGCGATTCCCCCCGGCTCTCCGCAGCGGGCGCGCCGCGGCCCGGGTGGATCCGGAGGAGCGCACCGATGACGGAGAGAAACGAGAGCGCGTTGAGGCCGTAGACGCCCGCGAGGGCTCCGGTCGGGATGGCGCCCTGCGCGAGCGCGTGGCCGCGCGCGAGGACCACTCCCGTCAGCGCCGGGCCGCCGATGGCGGCGAGCTGGAAGCTGGTGATGAGGACCGTCAGGGCGCCGGAAAGGTCCGCCGCCGGAACGAGGCGCGGAACGAACGAGTGGCGGGCAGGGCTGTCGAAGGCATTCGCCCCCGCGGTGAGGCCTGTCAGGAGGTAGATCGCCGCCAGGCTCACGCGTCCCGTGAGGGTGAGGATCGCGAGTGCGGCCGCCGACGCCAGCATGACGGACTGCGTGGCAAGGAGGATCCGCCTCCGGTCGTACCGGTCGGCGGCGACGCCGCCCGCCAGCGAGACGGCCACGACCGGAACGAAGCGGGCCAGCCCGACGGCTCCGAGCGCCAGCGGCGAGCCCGTCAGCACCCAGACGTGCCAGTCGATCGCCGTGTTCTGCATCTGCGACCCGACGATTGACACGAACATCCCGCTGGCGTAGCGGCGGAGGTCGGGGTGCCGGAGCGCAGCGTAGGGGCGGCGGTCCGGAGCCACGCCCGGAGTCTACGGGTCCGCGCCGCTTCCCCGAGTCAGACCGTCGCGAGCCAGCCCGAGACCCTCTTCACCATCTCCGCGAAAGAGGGTGCGACGTAAAGGACCGGCTGGTACTTCGTCGGGTCGTAGGGCCGTGACGCGGCGTCATCGAAGTCGAGCGGCCGGATCTCGGCCTCGGTCGCGAAGCGCTCCATCTCGCCGAAGGACGAAAGGATCCCCGCCCCGTAGGTCTTGACGTCCTCCTCCTCCCGGACGAGCCCGAACTCCACCGTGTACCAGTAGACCAGCTCCAGCCGTCTCATCGCGGTCTCGTCGGCGCGCCGCGCCGCGTCGCCGAAAAGGCGTGCGAGCTTCACGATGTCGGGGTGGAACAGGCCGGCGGCATGCCCGACAAGCT
The DNA here is from genome assembly GCA_050258155.1 of Acidithiobacillales bacterium. Classification (GTDB taxonomy): domain Bacteria; phylum Acidobacteriota; class Thermoanaerobaculia; order UBA5066; family UBA5066; genus DAOMFB01. Next base: position 15,956 of record JBLMYG010000154.1, on the reverse strand, counting down.
CGTGGATGACGTCGGGCTCCGGCGTGTAGAACGGCACGCTGTGGTGACGCATGTACTGGGTCGCGAGGAAAACCCCCTCCGCCATGGCCGACAGGAACCCGCGCCCCGAGATGAGACCGGCCACGGGGAGCATCCGGAAGCCCGAACGGTCGAGCTTCGCGTTCACCTCGGACAGCTGCGGGACGCGTATCCGGTCGAGGGCCAGAACGCGGGAGCTCTCGAGCCATTCCCGGCAGGCGACCTTCCGGTGCAGCGGAGCGAGCCGCTCCCAGGTCGTCCTCCAGACGGCCTGCTCCTCGGGCGTGTAATCGATCTCGGGAAGTGCGTCCCCGACGCGGTACGTCAGCGCGGCCCTGGCGATCTCGTTCCGGCGCTTCCGGTAGACGGGATCCCGGAACCCGGGATGGTCCGGGTCGAGCCGGACGATCTCCTCTTCCGTCGCGAGCACGTCCGCCAGCGGCTTCACGCCTTCGCCGGGCGTCATTCCGTCCCCCCTTCCGGACCCGCAGGGGCGCCGGGCGGCGCCTCCCGCCTCCCGGATGTTACTGCGGGACGGCGGAAGGGGCGCGCGTTTCCGCGGGGACAGACGGCTCGAACCGGAAGGCGCGAATGCGCCCGGCCGCGTCGTGCAGGATGACGAGGTCGCGGCGGAAGTAGGGCGTGCAGGGGAGCGGCGCGTTCCAGCACCGGTCGTCGAGAACGGGGACGAACACCGTGTCGCCGTCCAGCGTCCTTTCCGCCTTCAGCCGGGGATCGGGCGGATCGGGCGGGACGAGGAAGGCCGGCCGGAAGCCGGCCCCGGCCAGAAGAACTGCGGCTCCGGCTGCTGTCAGGCTCGCACCGAGGGCGGCGGCCAGCACGATCCGGACACGGCCGGACCACGCGGCCAGGCCGAGCTTCGGGAGCGCCACCGCGAGCGGAAGCGCCGCGAGGACGAAGAGGGCGCCGTAGCCGAAGCGAGGGTCGGGGGCCCACCAGAACCAGAGGAGCGTCGAAGCGAGCGCCGTGGCGAGCGTCAGGGCGGCCGGCCGCCCCGACGATTCTTCCGACGCTCGCCCTCGCCCGAGGAGGAGCCCGGCGATGCCGGCCCCGAGGAGGAGAACGAGCGGCAGGACCGAGAGCCGCGTCAAGGTCCACTTCGCCCACGGGCCGAGCCACGCCCAGCCGGCGAGGACCTCTGCCGGCGCATGCTCGGGCCAGCGCGCCCAGCTCCGGACCCAGAGCGCCTCCTCACGCGCGATCGAGGCGGGCGTGGCCCACGGCAAGGACCCGAGCCGCGTCGCGACGGCCGGGTAGAGCAGGTAGCCGGACAGCGTGATTCCCCGCAGCACCCATGCGATGCCGCCCACCGCGAGTGCCGGAGGGAAGACGCGGACGGCGAGCAGGACCGCGGCCAGCCAGACGGCCGCCGACAGCTTCACGGTCACCGCGAAGAAGGCAAGCGTGGCCGCCGCCCGCCGCTCGACCCGGCTTGGCGACGGGCGGAGGAGAAAGTGCGCGGAGACGATCGTCAGGACCGCGGCGGGCAAGTCCGTCGACAGAGACGGGACGCTCCCGTTCGTCGCAAGGACCGCGAGCGGGACGACGGCGAAGGCGAGAAGGAGGCTGGCCGCGCCGGCCGTCCCTTTCACCACCTTTCGCCCGGAAGACCACGCGGCCGTCCCGAGAAAGAAAAGGGTGAGGGAGGGAGCCAGGCACGCGCTCCGCCCGGCCATCCCCGGCAACTCGAGGAGCACCGCCGCGGGTTCCCAGAGGGAGTCGAAGCCGAAGCGGCGGTGCAGGTTCGCCAGACCAGCCGGGAGGGGTCCTGCCTTCGTCCACGCGACGGCCTGAAGGTGGTAGAGCGCCGTGTCGTAGTCGCGAATCGGTCCCGACGCGAGAAGGGCGAGAACGGCAAGGAGGCCGCAAAGCGCGAGCGCGTCCGGTAGGGAGAGCCGGCGGATCGGACGCACACCGCTCCCGAGGAGGAGCGCGAGTCCGATGATGGCGGCCGCCGTCGACAGCGCCGGCCCGAGACCCGTGAGGAGGTTCAGCGCCACGCCAAGCGCGCCGAGGGCGAAGAGACCGGCGAGGCCGGTCAGCGCCAGAGAGGCCTCGTCGTCCTCGGGGAGCCGCCCGCCGAGGAGCGCCGGGAGAATCGCTTCCCCCCAGCCGACGAGCGCCGGGACCCAGACGAGGAGGCCCGCGAAGACGGCCAGCATCGGGTGAACCCTACCGCTTCTTCGCCGCCTTTCTCGCTCGCTGCCCGCGCTTTCCGGCACGGCCGGCGCTCCGGGCCGGAAGAGGGCCCGCGGCCGCGACGAGCTGGTCGAGTGTGAGGGAGGGGATGAACGTCGGATCGGAGTAGAGCTTCACGAGGTCGTCTTCTACGACGGCAACGAGCTTCGACGCCGGGATGCTGTCGCCGCCTCCCTCCTCCCACGCGCTCTGCCAGATACCGCCGAGCGACAGGACTCCCTGGACGAGGGTCTTCACGGTTGCCGAGCCGAAGCTCTCCCACAGGTCCCTGCCGGCCGCGTAGGCGTTCACGATCTCCATCGGGGAGAGATTCCGGAAGGTGCGCCCCATCAGGTCGACCGTGGCGAGGGCGGCCCCCTCCCCTCCTCGAAAGTTCGGCGGCAGCGAGGTCGCTTCGAGCCCTGCCGAGACGCCCGAGAGGATCTCCGGCCCGTGCGCGTTGACCATGCCCGCCTCGTACGCCGCGTGGACCCCTCTGCCGAACTCCTTTCCGCCGTCCTTCCGGTCCGGGTCGCCGTTGAACAGATACGAGATGTGGAGTGGCTGGCAGGCGTCTCCGACGTAGTGGGCGATCACGCCCGCACAGGCCACGAAGCGGACGACGTCCCGCGCCGCGGCGGCGGCCACCATCGCCTCGTGGACCTGCCGGACCCGGAACGGCAGGGTCCCGCGGCCCGGGTCGTGAACGCGGCCGTAATAGTCGTTCCAGAACTGCGGCGTGACGTTCTTCGGGTCTGCGCAGAGCTGAAGCAGCGACATCCCTGCGTCCGGACCGTCGGAGAGAGGCCTGTCCATCGAGGCGAAGTGAGACGGGTTCTCTGTCGTCCGGTGCGCGGGACCGCCCGGCGACTTCCAGACGTAGTCGGGCACGTCCGCCAGAGGAACGAAGCCCTTCTTCGAGAGGCCCTTGAACGTCTTCGGCGTGAGGTTCGCGTCCGGGAAGGTGATCCGGTCGAGGTTCGCCTCGAGGAGCGTCCGAAGAGAGCCCGCCACGGCCGAGCAGGCGCGCGCGGCGATCGTGTAATGACCCAGAGCCCCCCAGTAGTACGGAAGGCCGACGTTCCAGTCGCGGATCAGGTCGAGCTGCAGCTCCCTCAGCACGGTGCTGACGAACGTCGCGAGGGTGACGCTTCGCGCCGGCTCCCTCCCCGGCTCCTCGACGGCCTGGCCGCCCCACTCGAGTGCGATCGGGTGGTGGGTCTCGCGCTCACCGGTCCTGACGAGGCACCAGAGGGTCCCCGAGTCGCCCGGGTGGGTGACCGACCCGGCGTCCAGGGCGATCAGGAGGTCGGAGACGTACTCGAATCCGCCCATCTCCTGGTACCGGTAGAAGAGCGCGGCGATGCGCCCGGAGAGCGGCCCGGAGACCGCGCCGAATGCCCGGACCGGCTGGTCGACCAGATCCGTCGAGAGCGTGTCGGGGTTCAGATCGACCGGGCCGCCGAGGGCCCCGAGGCCGAGGACCTGCGTGGTCCATTGCGCGAGGTCGTTCACCTTGACGAGCCCCACGTCGAGGTTCACGAAGACCCGCCGCCCCGGCCAGGGGGCGTAGACCTCGTCGAAGCGGCGCTTCCCGAGGAGCTGCAGGCTCGCGGTGCCGACCGGCACCTCGCGACCGGCGAGAACCGTGGAGACCGGCGCCTGCTCGTCGCCCGTCACGTGCCGGTTCGTCAGGGCGTAGGTGTTGTGGCCATCCGTGACGAGGCAGCCGACCGAGCCGGTCCGCCGGCTCCCCTGCACCGACGTGAAGAGGGGGTAGCCTGCTCCGACGAACTCCTTCGGGAATCGGACCGGCGGCGGGGCCGCAGGCCGCGCGTCGAGCCGCTTCAGGAGGACGACGCAGGTCGGAACGATGCGGCCGTCGGGAAGGTAGAGGCTGCGGGGAACGAACTGGTCGGGCTCAAGCTCGGGGCCGTCCCCCCCGCTCCAGGCGCTCCGGTCGACCCACTCGTCCACGAAGACGAGGACGCACGGCCATGACCAGGGCGCGACGACGGAGTTGAAGAGGTCCCGGGGCCCTCGAGGCCTCTTCCAGCCGCGGGGCGGCTCGGTGCCGGGGGGGTTCTTCTCGTACCAGTCGCCCTTCCGGATCCGGTAACGGCCGAGGGCGGTCCCGACCACGTGCTCCTTGTTCGTGAGGTGGACGTGATAGGCCTCGCGGGCATCGACGAGGTCGCGCACCGAGAGCGAGCTGAAATCCGGCCGCGCGCAGAAGCGGGGCGGAAGGTCGGACGGTGGCCCGGCGTTCCTCATCCGATCGCTTGGCAGGGAAGCCGGCGGATGCCAGGCCGCCCCTGTTCCCCGCCCGTCATGCGTCAGGTCCTCACTTCTTCGCCGCTGACTTCTTGCAGGTCTCCTCGTCGAGCTTCATCCATTTCCCGTCCGGGCCCTGGAGTTCCCCGCTGTGCGTCAACTCCGTCGCGCTCTTCTTCGTGAACGTGTCGCGCGCCCTCGTGTTCGGTCCCATCCCTCCGGCCGGGCCCTCGAGGACGAAGGCGTCGCCGGCCCACCCCTTCGACGTCTCCCAGTAGGAGCCACCGAAGCTGTCCGCCCCCACCAGGACGAAGGCCTTCGCGCCCGCGTCATAGCCCAGGAACATCGCCACGTGGATGGGTGTCGCGTTGGCGGCCGTCTTCTTCTCGTCGTAGTGCATCAGGTGCCAGAAACCGCCAAGGCCCAAAGTGGAATGAACCGTCGCCTCCGTCGCGTGCTCCTGGCTCATGGGCGTCTGGAACGCCTTTCCCGTGCAGGCCCACGTCCCGGCGAAGTACTCCAGCTGGGACATCTCCGGGGCCGGCTTCGGCGGCCCCGCCGGCTTCTCCTGGGCCTGAAGGGCAGGGGCGGCCGCCGACAGGGCCGCGGCGAGAGCGAGTGTGTTGATCGTTCGGATGCGCATGATGAGACCTCCTTCTCGATTCGATTTGACTGATTCTACGTCGCAACGGCTGCGGCTTCACCGCCAGCGGCCTCCTCGAGGTCCGGTTTCGCCTACTTCGCCTTGACGAACGTCCCGGCCCGAAGCTCGTCGAAGGCGGTCCGGAGCTCGTCGTCGCTGTTCATGACGATGGGGCCGCGCCAGGCGACCGGTTCCCTCAAGGGGCGGCCGGAGACGAGGAGGAAGCGCGCGGGGCGCGACCCCGTCTCCGCCGTCACCGCCTCGCCGGGCCCGAAGAGGACGACGCTGCCGGCCCCGGTCGGACGGAGCGGCGCCGGCTGGAAGCGAGCCTCCCCCTCGAAGAGGTAGGCGAAGACGGTGTGCTCCGGCGGGACGGGCTGGGTGAAGGCCGCTCCCGGGGGCATCGAGACGTCGAGGTAGCGCGGGTCGGTGACGATCTCCGTCACCGGGCCGCGGACGCCGTCCACCTCCCCGGCCACCACGCGGACGACGGTTCCGCCGGGGCGCGTAACGAGCGGGATGGCGGCGCGCGCCACCTCGCGGTAGCGGGGCGCCATCATCTTCTCCTTCGCCGGCAGGTTCGCCCAGAGCTGGAAGCCGGAGAGACGCCGCCGGCCGTTCCCCCTCGGCATCTCCTGGTGGATGATGCCGCCCCCCGCCGTCATCCACTGGATGTCGCCGGCCGCGATCACCCCCCGGTTGCCGAGGCTGTCGCCGTGCGCCACCTCCCCTTCGAGGACATAGGTGATCGTCTCGATCCCGCGGTGCGGGTGCCATGGGAATCCGGGGAGATAGTCGGCGGGGTCGTCCGAGCCGAACGCGTCGAGCAGCAGGAAGGGGTCGAGCTGCGGGACCTCGCCGAAGCCGAAGGCCCGCCTCAGGCGGACACCGGCCCCTTCGATCGTCGGCTGGCTCGGCCAGCTCTTCGCGACAGCGCGGGTGAGGGGCGTGGCGCTCATGCGACTCAGTATAGAGAAGCCGTAAAGCCCCCGCCGCGCCCTCCCGACGAGACCCTTCCGCTTAACATCCGCGTATGACGCTGAATCTCCTCGACGGGGCCATCGTCTTCGCGTACTTCGCCCTCTCGATCGGCGTCGGGATCAAGTTCACGAAGAAGGGGGGGGAGTCGCTCTCCGAGTACTTCGTGGCCGGGCGGGCGGTGCCGTGGTGGCTGGCCGGCGCGGCCATGATCGCCACGACCTTCGCCGCCGACACGCCCCTCGTGGTGACGGGCCTCGTGGCCGCGCATGGCGTGGCCGGCAACTGGCTCTGGTGGAACATGGTCCTCTCCGGGACGCTGACCGTGTTCCTGTACGCGCGGCTCTGGCGGCGGGCGAACGTGATGACCGACGTCGAGTTCGCCGAGATCCGGTACGGCGGGGCGCCGGCCAGCTTCCTCCGTGCCTTCAGGGCGCTCTACCTCGCCCTTCCGATCAACCTCATCATCCTCGGCTGGGTCACGCTGGCCATGGTGAAGATCCTGCAGGTGTCGCTCGGCATCGACCCGGTCTGGGCCGTCGGTCTCTGCTTCGTCATCACCGTGGCCTACTCGGCGGCCGCCGGGATGTGGGCCGTCCTCTGGACCGACCTCGTCCAGCTCGTCATCAAGATGACGGCGGTCATCGTGCTGGCCTGGTTCGCCGTGAGGAAGGTGGGGGGGATGGGCGCGCTGAAGGACGGTCTCGTCCGGCATTTCGGGAGCGCCGATGCCGCGCTCTCCGTCCTCCCGCCCGCGGGCTCGGTCTGGATGCCGGCCATCGCGATGCTCACCTTCCTCGCAGTCCAGTGGTGGGCGGCGTGGTACCCGGGCGCCGAGCCGGGAGGCGGCGGGTACGTCGCCCAGCGCATCTTCTCGGCGCGGACCGAGAAGGACGGCGTCCTCGCGACGCTCTTCTTCAACGTCGGGCACTACGCCCTCCGGCCGTGGCCCTGGATCGTGACGGGCCTCTGTACGGTCCTCCTCTATCCCGGCGGCGTCCTCGTCGGCGGGAAGATGGACCGGGAGGCGGCGTACGTGCAGGCGATGGTCGACCTGTTACCGGCGGGCTGGAAGGGCTTCATGCTGGCCGGCTTCGCGGCGGCCTACATGTCCACCGTCGGGACCCACCTGAACTGGGGTGCAAGCTACCTCGTCGGGGACATCTACAGGCGCTTCGTCCGGAAGAGCGCCCCGGAGAAGCACTACGTCCTCGTCGGGAGGCTCGCGACGGTCTTCCTCTTCCTCGCGTCGATCCTCGTCACGATGCATCTGACGACGATCGAGAAGGCGTGGCGCTTCCTCCTCGCGCTTGGGAGCGGGACGGGTCTCGTCCTGATCCTCCGCTGGTACTGGTGGCGGATCAACGCCTGGAGCGAGATCAGCGCGATGCTCTCCTCCATGGGCGTCTCGCTCGTCGCGCTCTGGTTCTTCACGAACCCGTACCCGCGCGGCCACCCCCTCTTCGACGCCGAGGAATTCCGGATCCAGGCCCTCGTCATGCTCGTCACCGTCGCCCTTTCGACCGCCGTGTGGGTCGCGGTGACGCTTCTGACGAAGCCGGAGTCGGATGCGACCCTCGAGGCCTTCTACCGGCGCGTCCGCCCGGGCGGGCCGGGATGGGCCGCGGTCTCGGGACGGATCGGCTTCGGCCGCGAACCGATCCCCGGCGGGGTGATGTCGTTCCTGAACTGGGGCCTCGGGATCCTTCTCGTCTACGCGGCCCTCTTCGGGATCGGGAAGCTCGTCTTCGGGCAGCTCCTCTACGGGTTCCTTCTCGTCGACACCGCGATCGTCGCCTTCGTCCTCATCCTCTGGAACCTCTCGCGCGAGGAGAAGGCGCGCGACCGTCTCGACGGCCCGCCACCGGGCGCGGCACCGCCGTTCGCGAAGCCCTGAGCGGCCACGGCGCTCAGAGCCAGAGGAACGCCATCGCGACGATGGCGTAAACGACGAGGAGCTGGGCCCCTTCCAGCCAGTTCGACTCGCCGTCGGCCGACACCTGCCCGGCGATCAGGACCGAGAGGGCGAGGACGACGACCTCGAAGGGGTTGAAGAAGAGGGTCATCTCGTTTCCGAAGAGGAACGAGACGAAGACGAGGAGCGGCGCGACGAAGAGGGCGATCTGCTGGCTGGAGCCAAGGGAGATCGCGAGCGACAGCTCCATTCGGTTCTTCCACGCTGTCGAGACGGCGACGAGGTGCTCGGCGACGTTGCCGATCAGGGGGATCAGGACGGTGCCGAGAAACACCTCCGAGACGCCCGTCTGCCGCATGACCGTCGCGACACCCCCGACCAGAATCTCCGAGAGGACGACCGTGGCGATCGTCGCGCCGACGAGGACGGCGAGACACGTCCACGCGCTCCAGCGCTCCTCCGGCGCGGCCGAGTCCGCGTGCGTCACGCCCACCTCGGGCGCGATGCCGCGCGAGGGCGTCGTGAACGAGAAGACGAGCGACAGGACGTAGACGAGGATCAGGACCGCCGCCACCCCGAGGGAAAGCCGGTCGAGGAGCGGGTCGGGCGACTCCGTCAAGAGCGGGAGCCCCCGCTGAATCTTGTGGACCACCTCGAAGAAGGTCGGAATCAGCATCCCGATGACGGAAAGGAACATCATCGTCGAGGCGGTCCCGGCGGCGCGCGGGTCGAACCGCTGCAGACCGTTCTTCAGCCCGCCGACGAGGAGCGAGAAGCCGAGGATCAGGAGGAGGTTCCCGAGGATCGAGCCGATGATCGAGGCCTTGACCAGCCCGACCTGCCCGGCTTTCAGCGCGACGATGGTGATGATCAGTTCGGCGGCGTTGCCGAAGGTCGCGTTCAGGAGGCCGCCGACCACGGCGCCGGAGTGTAGCCGGGCCGGCTGGAGCCGGCTGGTATCGTGATCGCGTGAAGGCTCCCGCCTCCCGCACCGAGGAGATCGCCAACGCCGTCACGCACGGCGTCGGGGCCGGAATCTTCGCGGCGGGGGCCGCCCTCCTCGTCACAATGGCCGCGCTCCGGGGCGACGCGCGGCACGTCGTCGCCTGCAGTGTCTACGCAGCCACGCTCGTCCTCTTCTACACGATCTCGACGCTCTATCACGCTGTCCGGGGTCCCCGCGTCAAACGTGTCTTCCGGATCCTCGACCACGCGGCGATCTATCTACTGATCGCAGGCACCTACACCCCGTTCGTCCTCGTGACACTTCGGGGCGCCTGGGGTTGGTCGCTCTTCGGCCTCGTCTGGGGGCTCGCCGTCCTCGGCATCGTCTTCAAGTCGCTCTGGACCGGGCGGCTGCCCGTCCTCTCAACGGCGCTCTACGTCGTCATGGGTTGGTGCATCGTGGTGGCGTGGAAGCCGCTGGTCGCCGCCCTGCCGCCGGGCGGCGTCGCCTGGCTCGTCGCGGGTGGCCTCGTTTACAGCGCCGGCGTCGTGTTCTACGCCCTCGACCGGAGCTTCCACTGGGCCCACCCCGTCTGGCACGTTTTCGTCCTCGCGGCGAGCGCATGCCACTTTATCGCGGTGCTCCTCTACGTCGTCCCGCCCCGCGCCTGACGGCGCGGCGTCAGGCGCCGACGGTCCTCAGGAAGTCCTCTACGGCCCGGCGAACGACTTCCGGTCGACCGCGGGGAATCGGTACAGGTCCGGCTCGATGGCAGACAGCAGCTCGAGAAGGCGTGCGGGCTGGATGAGGCCGCGGCGTGTCTACGGGCTGGCGCATTCCGCCGCGCGTTCGAAGGAAACGAGCCGCCGGATGAGGGCGTTGTAGCGGCCGTGCGCCGCATCGGCGTCCTCGGCGGCGAGGCGCTCGTAGAGGCGGCGCTCCGGCCTTTCGATCGTCGCGGGCACGTCGAACCCGATCCGGCGCAGTCGCGGAGCGCCGACGGAGACGAGAAGCGCCTCCAGAGCCTCCCGACCCTCCCGGAGATCCCCGATTCCTTTCTCGATGAGATCGCCGCCCGGGAGCCCCTCGAAGGTCATGGAAGAAGTACAGGAGCCGCCGCCGGCATCGCTCCGCGAACGGCCGAGCGGCGGTGGCGGCTCCGCCCGCCCGGCTCAGCCGCTCCGCTTCCGCTTCGGGTCGACGGCCTTGTAGAGCTTCGCCCAGAGGGCGTACGTGGCCACGTCTGCGCGCAGCGCCGTGCACTCCGATGGCAGCTCCCGGATGGAGCCGAACCGCTTCCCCTTGAAGCTGATCGAGCCGTCCTCGTGCACCCGCCCGACGCTCTTTCCTCTCGCCGCCGCGTCGGCCACGAACGGCACGACCGTTCCCCTCCGCCCAAGCCTCTTCATCTCCTGCCATTCTAAGTCGGCCGCGTCGACGTCCTCAGGACCGGAGGAGCCCCTCTATGGAATGGCCGAATGGTCAGGCGAGGCTGGATGGGCGGCGCCGGGCGCACTCCTACGCCGCCGGGAGAAACGAGGGCGGGAGCGGAGCGGGCTTCGGGAGCGTCGCGCCTTCCTTCGGCGGAATGAAGGTCATCGCCCGCTCGGCGAGGGCCGCGATCGTGAGCGACGGGTTGACGCCGGGGTTCGCCGAGATGGCCGAGCCGTCGATCACGTAGAGCCCCTCGTACCCGAAGACGCGGTGCCGGTGGTCGATGACGCCCGTGGCCGCGGACTCTCCCATGCAGCAGCCGCCGAGGATGTGCGCCGTCGTCGGAATCCCGAGCAGCGTCTCCGTCAGGAGACTCTGGGCGAAACCCCCGAGCCGTTTCTCGACCTTCCTCGCTAGGTCCGTCGCCTCGGGTACCCATGCCTTCGCCTGCGGGCCCGTGCCGTCGCCCGTCGAGAGAGCGCGCCGGAAGCCGGTCCGGATTCCCCGGCCCAGCTTCATCCGGATCGTCCCTTCGACCGTCCTCATGTAGAGAAGAATCATCGTGTGCTTCGCCCAGTCCGGAGTCATCCACGCCTTGAGGGTCTTCAGCGGGTGCCGGAAGAGCACGCCGGCCGCGTTCAGGAAGCGCTGAAGAACCGTGTCCCCCGGCGCGTGCGGCATGGCCAGCAGACGGAAGAAACCGGAGCCTGCCGGATAGCGGACCGGCTCGAGGTGCGAATGCTCGTCCGTCTGGAGGATCGAGCCGATGGCGATCCCCTTCGAGAGGTCCTCCCCGGAGTCGCTGACGACCCCCATCAGGACCTCCGAGTTCGTCCGGACGAACTCGCCGAGTCGATCGGAAACCTTCGGCAGACCGTCGCCGCTTTCTTTCAGCTTCAGGAGCAGCTCGACGGTGCCGAGGACGCCGCCTGCAAGGACGACGTTCCGCGCCGCATACGTCCGCTTCGTCCTCAGGAACGGAAAGGGGGACCGCCCGCGCCTCGCCGTCACCCGGAAGCCGCCTCCCGGCAGCGGGCGAATCCACGTCACCTCGGTGTCTGCTTCGATGACGAGGCCCCGCCTCTCGGCCAGCCAGAGGTAGTTCTTGTCGAGCGTGTTCTTGGCGCCGTCCCGGCAGCCGATCATGCAGCCGCCGCCAAAGGTGCAGCCGGTCCGCGGGGGCCCCTCGCCGCCAAAATACGGGTCGGGAACGGTCTCACCCGGGGTGCCGAAAAAGACCGCCACGTCGGTCGGATGCCAGGAGCCTCCGCGGCCGATCTCCTCCGCGACGTCGCGGAGCACCTCGTCGGGTGGCGTCAGCCGGGGGTTCCGGGCCGTCCCGAGCATTCGATGCGCCACATCGTAGTGACGCGCCAGCTCCCCTTTCCAGTCGGCGAGGCTCCCCCACGACGAGGCTGTGAAGAAGTCGTCGCGCGGGACCGGAAGCGTGTTCGCGTAGACGAGCGAACCGCCCCCGACGCCCACGCCCGTCAGGGCCGTCACATGCCTGAGAAAGGTCATCTTGAAGAGGCCGCGGAAGCCGAGCGACGGGAGCCAGAGCCACTTCGGAAGGTTCCAGTTCGACTTCGGATACTCGTCCGGCGCGAACCGCTTCCCCTTCTCGAGAACGAGAACCTTGTACCCCTTCTCGACGAGGCGCAGGGCGCTGACGCTCCCCCCGAACCCCGAGCCGACGACGACGAAATCCCACGCCTCCGCCATGTCCGGGGGGAGTCTACGCGCGCCCCACCTCCGTCAGACCGAAGGGAGGCTCATGATGAACTTCGCGATGACGTCCGCTACCGCGCTGATCTTCCCCGTGTACCAGTGGTCGGCGCCGCGGATGAGGGTGATCGTCACCTGCGGCGACGAGCGCGCGTTGTGCCGGAGGAGCCCCAGCTCCCCCCCGCGGTCCCTTCCGTCGGGCGAGCGCTCCAGCGAGCCGAAGAAGGCGAGGATCGGCACCGTCACCTCGGCGGCCAGAGGCGCCGTCCGGCCGTGTCCCGTCAGGTCGAAGAGGTTCGAGAAGGGGGCCTCGGGGTCCTCGTGATCGAGCCGGGTCGCCGCGCTCATGCCGCACCCTTCCGGAGGCCACGCCAGAAGGTCCCTCCCGCTGCCGGCCGCGACCATCTGACGCGCCGCCACGAGAAGGCTCCGCTCCTCGTCGAGCGGCACTCCCGCCCCGGGCTTCACGACGATGGGCGAGGCGGCGACGAGGCCGGCGACCCGCGCGTCCTTCCTCTCGGCGGCGTAGAAGGCCGCCTTTCGCGCACCGAGGCCGTGCCCCCCGAGGACGACGCGCCGGAAGCCCGACGCCGCGAGGTAGTCGACCCATGCCCCGACGTCCCGCGGCGACTCCTCGAGGCGCTCCCAGCCGCTGCCACCGGTGAACGGCCGCCCGTCCGGAGAGCGGAGCGCCGCTCCGAAGCCGTGGCCGCGTGTGTTCGCCGACAGGAAGACATAGCCCCGCCCGGCCATTTCGCGCCCGAGGGCGACATAGGCGTTCTCGTAAAACTCCGAGTAGATGCCGTGGATCCAGAGAACGGGCAGGCTGGCGGTGGGCGAGGCGGGACGGAAGAAGAGGCCGTGAAGGGCGAGACGGTCCTCGCTGTCGGTGAAGACGACCTCTTCGCTGAAAGCACGGGTACTGTCGGGCACTGCCTCCAGTCTACGACCGGTGCGGTGGGGGACGTTACTTTCCCTCCAGCCGGATGTTCCCGCTCGAAGTGTGGATCTTCACCGGCACGCCGCCCCCGCCGACCGCGATTTCCAGCTGCCGCTCGGATCTGACCTTCGTTCCCGCGAGGTCGACGTCGATGTCGCCGGACGACGTTCGGCACCTGAGGCTCATTCCCGGTGCCTTTGCCATCCGGAGGGAGACGTCGCCGCTCGAGGTCCCGACCTGCGCCTCCGTCAGCGCCCCGAAATCGCCGGACAGGCCGATGCTGCCGCTGCCGGTGTCGGCCGTCAGAGCCCCCGAGATCACGAGCTCATCTCCGCGGATCCCCCCCGAGCCGGTCCCGGCGTCGAGGCTCGCCTTCACGTCGATGAGCTGGATCTCGCCGGAGCCGGTCCGCACCTTGACCCGTTCCCCCTCTACACTCTTCAGCTTCACGTCTCCCGAGCCGGTATGGGCCGAGACCGTCCCGGTCACGCCCTCGATGGACGCGTTGCCGGAGCCGGTGCCGACGGAGAGTGGTCCCGCGACGTTCTGGATCGCCACGTCGCCCGAGCCGGTGTCGGCCTCGACGCTCCCCTTCCGCCCGTTCACCGTCACGTCGCCGCTGCCGGACCGCACTTTCGTTTCGCCCTCGCCCCCCTCGATCCGGACAGCTCCCGTCCCGGTCCTCGCCGTCAGCGGGCCGGCCACGCTTGCGGCGGAGACTCTCCCGACTTCGTTCCGCACGATCACTCCGGTCCCTGGGGGAATGCGGAGGTGAAAGTCGGCCCAGAGCTCCGTGCCGCCGGACCCGCCCGAGACGACCTTCACCCTGCGGCCCAGGTACGTCGTCGAGGTGGAGCTGCGGCCAAAGAGAGAGGTTTTCTCCTCCGTCCCGCCGTAACGGAAGACGTCGTACGTGTCGATCGGATACCTCGCCGTCACCTCGATCCGGCCGCCGTTTTCGACGACGTCGATCGGAAGCTCTGCGAGGAGTTGGTCGCTCCCCGCGTGGATCGTTGCGAGGATCTCGACGGGGCCGTCTCCCTTTCCCTCCACCGTCACACGTCCGGCGAGGTTCTCCAGGACGACCACGAGGCCGGGCTTCGAGGGGATCTCCTTGCGGAACTCCTTCGTCGCCGGCGCGGCAGCAGCGAAGAACGGAAGGAGCAGGAGGGCGAGTCCGAGCAGCGCCAGGACGATCGGGCCGATCCGGGACCTCTTCAGGGCGTTTTCCACGGCTGCCTCCCCAAACTTCGAAGGGAGATACGCTGAGACGCGCCGGGAGGTTCCCGGAAAGGCAACAGCTTGTCAGGGCCGGGCGGGCGGAGGAGGATGGACACATGTGGGGACGCCTTCTCATCGCCCTCCTCGTCATTTTCGGCGCCTGGTACTTCCTGACGCACCGGACCCCCTGGCAAGAGAAGGAGACCCCGGCTTCCAGCGAGAAAGGAGAGGTCGCCCTGAGCGACTGTTTCCTTTACGCGGACCGGGCCAACTCCAGCCTCGCTGCGGCTGCGGCAATGGCCGGCCGCCCGCCGGTCGACTCGATCGAGTGGTTCCGGGTCGAGAGCGACACCCGGCAGGCCATCTCGGCGGCGGAATCGGCCTGCGCCGGCTCGGCCGACGCCGCGAAGGCGCTCGTCCTGATGCGAACCTCGCTCTCGGAGCTGGGCTCGGCCGCAAAGGGCGAAGGCGGCGCCACCGGCCTCGCCGCCCGTCAGGGCGAGATCGACGACCTCCTGAACAGGGCCCGCGGGCGCTGATGCGTCCCGTCCCCGGGGAATAGAATCCTCGCAGAAACACGACGACGGGCCGCCGGAACGAGGCGAGTGCGCTGCGGTGGACACGCCTCGCTCCATTCCTCCGACCCGGGGAAGCGGCGGCGATGGTCCTTTCCGCAGGCACGCGCTTCGGCCCGTACGAAGTCATTTCACCTCTCGGCGCGGGGGGGATGGGCGAGGTGTGGAAAGCCCGCGACGCGCGACTTGACCGCGAAGTCGCGATAAAGGTCCTGCCGGAAGAATTCTTCGAAGATAAAGAGAGAAGAGACCGCTTCGAAAGGGAAGCAAAGCTGCTCGCCGCGGTGAATCACCCGAACATCGCAGCGATCTTCTCCTTCGAAGAAATCTCTGGTCGGTATCTCCTCGTGCAGGAGCTTCTCGAAGGCGAGTCCCTTCGAGAAAGCCTTCGCGAAGGAGCTCTTTCGCCGCGCAAGGCGATCGAGTACGGAGCGCAAATTGTCGAGGGACTCGCGGCAGCGCATGCCAAGGGAATCGTGCACCGCGACCTGAAGCCCGAGAACGTCTTCATCACGGAAGAAGGCCGGATCAAGATCCTCGACTTCGGCCTGGCCCGGCAGGCGGCCACTCCGTCATTGGTCGCGTCTACCTCGCCGACCGAAGCGAAGGCCACGACGCCGGGGGAGATTCTCGGGACGGTCGGGTACTTCTCCCCCGAACAGGTCCGCGGCCTGCCGGTCGATACCCGGAGCGACATCTTCGCCCTCGGCTGTGTCCTCTACGAGATGCTCTCGGGAAGACGGGCCTTCATGCGGGAGACAGCCGCCGAGACGATGACGGCCGTCCTCCGCGAGGAACCTCCGGCGCTCGAGGCCTCGCCCGAGCTGTCTACGATCGTCAACCGCTGCGTCGAGAAGAAGCCGGAGATGCGGTTCCAGTCGGCTCGGGACCTCGCCTTCGCCCTCCGGTCGCTCCCCTCGGCATCGGGTCTTGCGCACCCCGGGGCTCCCGCCCCGTCCCGCCGTCCGGTTCTCTCCTGGCTTATCGCGGGGGCGGCCGCGTTCCTTCTCGTCGCGGTCGTCATCGGGCTGATCCGTGGACGGGAGCCACCCCCGCCGGCGACCGTGGCGAAGCAACCGCTTCGCATC
>JBLMYG010000153.1:0-2864 GCA_050258155.1 Acidithiobacillales bacterium | reverse complement strand
CCTTCTCGGCAGGTGTCGGTGGGAGGGCGTCCCGGGTGAACCCCTCGATGGCCGGGTCGCCGTCTTTGGTCACGAGAGCGGCGAGGGCCTGGACGAGATGGAACGCCGGACTGTCGAGGCGTGCCCGGTTGGCGGAGTGGACGTCCTTCCCGGGCCCGCGCCCCCACGCCTCGCCGCTGGCGATCAGCTCCAGCTCGACGACCCCCTTGGCCCCGAGCGTCACGGTCACCGTACCGTCGGGGTCCTGCGAGGCCGAAGGCATGAAGACGCCGGTGCAGCGCGAGAGCGCCGCCCTCACCTCGGGCCGCTGGACGACCTGCAGGAAATGGGGTGATCCGATCTCTTCCTCCCCTTCCGCCACGAGGACGAGGTTGACGGGGGGCTTCCGCCCCGCCCCCCGGATCGCGTGCAGCGCCGCCAGAAAGGAGGCCTCGGGCCCCTTCTGGTTCACCGCGCCGCGGCCAACCAGGACCTTCCCGAGGCCTGGCTTCTCGACGATCGCGGCGGCCCACGGCGGCGAGGACCACTCTGCGGGGTCCGCCTGCTTCACGTCGTACATGAAGTAGAGGCCCACCGTCCGCCTCGCCCCCGCGTCGAGCGTGGCGAATACGCCGGGATGGCCGTCGGTGGGGATCCGCGCGACGCTGTCGAAGCCCGCATCGCGGGCCAGCCGCATCATCAGCCCGCACCCCTCCTCCATGCCGCGGTTCTCGGCGGCGATGGAGGGGTGCCGGATCCAGTCCTGGAGGCGCTGCACCCCCTCGCCGTGGCGCCTTGCGATCTCGGCCTCGACGGGTCCGAGATCGTCACCGGAGACGGCGAAGCGGGGCAGGGCGAGCGCGGCGGCGGAGGTCGCGGCAGCGGAGAGAACCTGGCGTCGTGTGAGCGGAGACATGCGGTGGAGTTTATCGCCGTGCCTTGCAGCTTCCTTCCCCTCGAGAAGGTCCGCCCGGAGCTCGGGCTCTGAACGAGCATGGGCCGCCGAAGCCGCGTTAGAGAACGTCGGCCAGGGGCCGGCACCGCGCGCCGAGACCAGTAAACAAGCTATCGTGTAACGACTTCAATCCGGGCACTCGCCTCGGGCCATACGAAATCGTCGCGTCTCTCGGTGCCGGCGGGATGGGCGAGGCCTACCGGGCGAGGGATACGCGACTCGACCGAACGGTGGCACTCAAGGTTCTGCCGGAAGAGTTCTTCGAAGAGGAGGGGAGAAAGAGCCGACCTCTCTATGGAGCTGCTGCAAGGGGAATCCCTTCGCGAGAAGCTCGGCGCCCCCCCCACCAGAGAAAGCCGTCGACTGGGCCATCCAGTTCGCTTGCGGCCTCGCCGCCGCGCATGAGAAAGGGATCGACCACGAGGACTTTCAAGCGAGACACGGCTCGCCGTCAGATGATCATCAAAGCATCACAACATCTTGACATCGCCGTTGGACAATCGTAGGATTTCGGGTATGAGAACGACGCTTGACATAGACGACGACCTTCTGCGCGCCGCGAAGAGCCTGGCGCGGGCGCAGGGAAAGAGCCTCGGCCGTGTGCTCTCTGGTCTCGCGCGCCGGGGCCTCGAGCCCCGCAAGAGTGCTGCGGTGCGACGTGGGTTCCCGGTCTTTACGGTCTCCCGGGAGGCACCGCCTCTGACTCCCGAAATCGTCAGGAAAGCGGACGAGGAAGGGTGACGGTCTCCCTTCTCGACGTCAACGTCCTGGTGGCACTGGCGTGGCCGAACCACGTGCATCACGAGTTTGCCCACCGTTGGTTCGAGAAGGAAAGCCCGGCCGGCTGGGCCACCTGCCCGTTGACGCAAACCGCCTTCGTCCGTGTCTCCTCCAATGACCGGGTCTTTTCGGAGGCCCGGTCGCCGCGGGAAGCCCTTGACCTTCTGGGCCGCATTGTCGCTCTGCCGCACCACGTCTTCTGGACGGATGACACCTCCATCGTTACGTCGCGATTCGTTTCGCGGGAGGCCCTTGTGGGGCACCGTCAGCTGACCGACGCACACCTGCTGGCGCTCGCCCTGAGGCGAAAGGGACGCCTGGCGACATTCGACCGCGCGCTCCGGGACCTCGTACCGAACACGATCTCGGCTGACCGCGCCGTCTGCGTCATCCCTGCGGCCTGAGAGGCCCTCGGGACATACAATCCTCGAAGTTTCCATGACACTCCCGGCCGGTACGCGCCTCGGCCTATACGAGATCGTTGCCCCTCTCGGCGCCGGCGGCATGGGCGAGGTGTACTGGGCGCGCGACACGCGGCTGGGACGCGACGTGGCCATCAAGGTTCTGACTTCCGACGTCGCCCACGGCACCGAGCGGCGGCCGAGGTGGCGGCGGCAGAGAGAACGTCGCGTCGTGTGATCGAAGACTGTCCCGGGCTCTAGCGCCCGCCGAGCGCCTCCTCGACGATCTCCCGGAGCCGCCGCCCATGGGGTCCCCACCAGAAGACGCGGCGGCACGACGTGCACGTCAGGAACGCATCGTAGTGACGCCGCGTCGAGGCCGGGATTCGTCCCTCGACGTCTTCCTTGGGGATCGCTGCGAGCCGCCCGTTGCAGGCGAGGCAGCGCGTGAAGGGGGCGGCGGTGCGGGCGAGGTCAAACCGCTGCACGACCTCGGCGAGCTGCCGGCGTGGGTCGGTGGCCCGGACGGCGGCGGCGTGGGTCAGCTCGCGCCGCTTCAGGAGCCCCCGGTCGCGCGTCAGGAGGATCCGTCTCTCCCCGAGCGAGAGGGCCACGAGCTCTTCGTCGCGGGCGTCGCGGCTCCAGACGGCGTCGAAGCCGAGGAGGCGGAGACGGCGGGCCAGCTTCCCAAGGTGCACGTCGAGGACGAAGCGGCTTTCCCGGAGGGGCCTCGGCCGGAGGTGGACGAG
>JBLMYG010000152.1:0-7276 GCA_050258155.1 Acidithiobacillales bacterium | reverse complement strand
CGCCGCCATCCGGCGCTTCATCTCCTCGGGCGAGACGTCCTCGATGTGGGTGGCGAGGGCCCACTGGTGGCCGAAGGGGTCGAGGATCATGCCCGAGCGGTCGCCGTAGAACTTGTCCTCGACGGGGCGGAGCGGCTTCGCGCCGGCCTTCACGGCCTGCTGGAAGACCGCGTCCACGTCGGGGACGTAGATCAGGAACGAGGCCGCCGTCCCGCCGATCGTCTCGGGGGAGAGGGCGTTCATCTCCGGATGCTCGTCGGCCAGCATGACGCGCGCCTTGCCGACGGAGATCTCGGCGTGCCCGACCTTCCCGTCGGGGCCGTCCATGCGGACCTCCACCCTGGCGCCGAAGGCGCGCTGATAGAAGTCGAGGGCCTTGGCGGCGCCGCGGATGTAGAGGTAGGGGGTGGCGCCTTCGAAGCCGGGGGGGATGGGAGCGGGCTTGATCGTCATGGGGGTTCTCCTTTCGTCGAGGCTTTCTGTTGAGATACGTTCTCGATTCTCCGCCTGTTTCCGGAGGGTTCCTAGTCGTAGACCCCGTCGGCGAACCAGTCGCCGGAGGCGGTGTCGCGGTAGATCCGGCAGAGGGAGCCGGTGGACAGCTCGACGTCCCAGTAGTCACGGGCGGCCCTCTCGCCGGTCCACCAGCCTTCCTCGAGGTGCCAGGGGCCGGAGGCGACCCGGATGGAGCCCTGAAGATCGGGCATCCCTTTGGCCGCCTCCTGGGCTCTGTCCGCGAGGGTCCGGAGGGAAAGGGGGCGAGGAGGCGGGCCGCCGTCCGCGCCGTGGCCGCCCTCGCCCACGAGGACCTCCAGCGGGAGGGCGGGCCGGAGGACACGGACGGCCAGGAGGCCGCGCCCCTCGCGGGGCGGCCTCCTCTCGAGCGGCGGGGGGGGCGGCGCCCACGGGACCAGCGCGAAGCGCTCGGGGCGGTGGCCGTCCACGGTCCGGGGCGAACCGGCGCGCCCCTCGCCGAGGAGGGCGAAGAGGCGGGCCATCGCGGTGGCGAGCCGGTCGGGCGAGATCTCGGCCGGACCGAAGAGGGTGAGCTGGCCGAGGCGCGGCGCGTCGGGGTGCGCGGTGAAGGAGAAGCCGCAGACGGGGGCGCCGGGAGGCTTCGACTCGAGGCTGAGCCGGATGAGGGAGAGAAGCGTCTTCACATCGCGCGTCGGCGCGGGAAGGGCGAGGCTTCGCGCGTCGTGGCCGTCCGGGTCGAGGCGAAGCGTAAGGTCGAGCTTCACGCAGCCGGAGGCGTGGTCGGAAAGGCGGCGGACCAGCCGCTCCAGCGCGGCCTCTGCCATGCCGAGGAAGGGCGGGAGCGTCACGACGGGCCACTCCAGGCTCATCCCCTCGGTGAAGCCTGGGGGCGGCCTTCGGGGAACGAAGGGGCGCGGGTCGAGGCCGCGGGCCACGTCGTGCAGGGCGCGCCCCGTCTCGCCGAGGCGCCCGGCGATCTCGGAGGCCGGGAGCTTCGCGAAGTCGCCGACGGTCCTGAGGCCCCAGCGAAGGAGCGTGCCGGCAAGGTCCACCTCGGGCGAGAGGCGCGAGAGGGGAAGCGGCGCGAGGAAGGCGGCCTCGCCCCCCTCGGGGACGACGACGGGGGAGCCGGCGAGCGAGGCCGCGACGTGCGCGGCCAGCTTGCTCGACGCGATGCCGCACCGGGCGGGGAGCCCTTCCCGCTTCGCCGCGGCGATGAGTGCGCGGCCGGCGTCTTTCTCGCACTCGAGAAAGCGTGACTCGAGCGTCTCGGGGGGGGACGGGGGGGTGCGGCGTGCCGCATCCCCCCGATCATCACCGATGGGGCACGGGGGGGTGCGGCGTGCCGCATCCCCCCGAACATGGTCGATGTCTACATAGATAACCCCTTCGCCCGCATCTTCAATACCCGGCGAGATCCGGTCGGCGGCGTCGAGGAGGGCTTCCTCCGCGGCGCGCTCGCTGGCCTCGTCGCGCCCGCGGGCCACGAGCTTCGGCAGGAGGGCCCGCGCCTGCGGCAGGGTCATGCCGGGGGTCAGGCCCGCCTTCCGGGCAGGGCGCGTGGCGGCCACGAGGCGCGCGGCGTTGCCGTTGCCGGCGAAGACGGCGGCAGCCGTCCCCGCCAGCTCCGGCTCACTCCGCAGCCGCGCGGCGAGCGGGAACATCGGAACGGTCAGGCAGGCGAGACGCATGGTGGGATGTCGTCGTCCCCGGCAGGCCTGTGTCAAGGGTCTCGACCGCTGCGCGGCGCGCGGAGCGCGCCCTTGACTCAGGCCTGCCGGGAGACATGTTTTTCTGCTATCGGCGGCTGCACAAGCAGCCGCCGCATATGAGAAGAAGAAATCTCCTGGCTCGCTCGAGACGAAGACCCTGAAGGAATGCTGCCCTGCATTCGAAGATGCACGGCTTCCGCCGCGCCGGGGCGGCGGCCGCGGAGCTTTTCGAGGGAGAGGCGCGAGGTGAGGCCGAGGAGAAGGGGGAGCGCCGCGCGGCCGCCAGAGGAGCCAAAGACGGGGCGGCTCCAGCCGGGGCGCGGGGCCGAGGCGGCGAGGACGGCCCCGGCCGCCGGGCCGGCGACGTGAAACGGCGAGAGGACGAGAAGCGCGGCGCCGTGGGCCCCGGCGGTCCGCGCGAGGCGGAGGAAGGCGAAATCGTGCCGCGCGCGCCGGGCGAGCGAGATCTTCGGCGTGGCGAGGCCGAGGTCGAGGACGACGAGCGGGAGGCCGGCGGAAAGGAGCGTCTCGGCGGAAAGGAGCGCTTCCTTCAGGGTCCGCGGCCGGACCCAGAGGAGGCGCTTGAGGTCGGCCCCGGCGGCCGCGGCCGCCTGCGGGTCGAAGTGGTCGCCGAGGTCGACGAGGGCCGTCGCCTCGCCCGCCTCCGTGGCGGCGGCGAGGACGGAGAGGGCGAGCGAGAAGCGCCCCGACGAGCGCGTGCCCGTCACCTCGACGAGCGCTCCCCGCGGAAGGCCCCCGGGAAGAAGCCGGTCGAGGGGGGGGATCGCCGTGGGGAGGGCGCCGCGATCCGGCCCGGCCCGGCCGGCCAGGTCGGCGGCGCGGACCAGCTGGCGGGAGAGGTCGTCGGGGAGGGGGAGGGGCAGCGCGCTCATGGCATTTCCGGGATCTAGAACGTAGGCGTAAATAAAGCGTAAGTCAAGGGTCACTGAATGAGCCGTGATTCATTTTTATCAATGACGCCCCCCTCCTGCCGTGCTAGGTTGCCGACGCCTGCGAGGGGGCACCGCCAAATGAATCACGTAGTCCTGATCGCGTACGTCCCTGACACCGAGACGAAGATCCGGATCGGCGCGGACGGGAAATCGATCGACGAAACCGACGTGAAGTGGATCGTCTCTCCGTACGACGAGTACGGGCTGGAGGAGGCGCTGAAGGCGAAGGAGGCCAAAGGGGGGACCGTCACGGTCGTCACCTACGGTCCCGCCCGCGCCGACAGCGGCCTCCGCGAGTGCCTTGCCCGCGGCGCCGACGAGGCGGTCCGGATCGCCTCCGAGGGGACGGGAGAGATCGACTCGCTCGGGGTCGCCCAGATCCTCGCCGGTGCCGTGAAGGCGCTGCCGCACGACGTCGTCTGGATGGGGAACAAGGGGGTCGGCACCGACGCCCAGCTCCTCGTCCCGATGGTCGCCGAGCTGCTCGACCTGCCGCACGTCACCCTCGTCACGAAGCTCGAGTGGGGCGACGGGAAGGTGACGGCGCGGCGCGAGATCGAAGGGGCGACCGAGGTGGTCGAGGCGCCGCTCCCCGTCGTCATCGGCGCACAGAAGGGGCTGAACGAGCCGCGCTACGCGTCGCTGAAGGGGATCATGGCGGCCAAGAAGAAGACGATCGCCGTGAAGAAGCCCGCGGACGTCGGATACGACGGAAAGAGCGGCTCGGCTGTGGCCTGGACGAAGCTGGAGCTTCCGGCCCCGCGAAAGGACGTGAAGCTGATCCCCGCCGACGACCCGGCGAAGGCCGCGGAGGAGCTGCTCCGCCTCCTTCGCGACGAGGCGAAAGTTCTGTAAGAAGAAAAACAAGAATGAGATGGAAGAGAGACCGAAGATTCTCTTAGAAGGTGATTGCGGGGCAGAGCACCGTGCCACGTTCTTCCTCGCGAGGCGCGGCGCTCCGGCCAGCCCTGTTGTCCTCGAAGAAATTCCTGGTATTTCTCATATGCGGCGGCTGCAGTGGCAGCCGCCGATAGCAGAAAACGTGCGCTCGGCACGCGTGTGTCAAGGGTCTATGACCGCTTCGCGGCGCGCGGAGCGCGCCCTTGACTCAGGCGTGCCGAGGGCTATTTGGTTGCTTGCTCTCGTTCTTTCTAAGAGATTCTCTTTGGAGCTTGCATGAGTAACGTTCTCGTCTTCATCGAACAGCGTGACGGGAAGATCCGGAAGGCATCGCTCGAGGCGCTGACGCTCGGGCGGGCGCTCGCGGCCAAGGCAGGGGGGCAGCTCGCGGCGTGCCTTCCTGGTTCAGGGATCTCCGGCCTCGCTCCG
The DNA here is from genome assembly GCA_050258155.1 of Acidithiobacillales bacterium. Classification (GTDB taxonomy): domain Bacteria; phylum Acidobacteriota; class Thermoanaerobaculia; order UBA5066; family UBA5066; genus DAOMFB01. The sequence continues at coordinate 2,805 of JBLMYG010000152.1, read as the reverse complement.
GAGCTGGCGGCGTACGGAGCCGCGAAGGTCTTCGTGGCCGACGCGGCCGAGCTGGCGAACTATTCGTGCGAGGGGTACACCGCGGCCCTCGACGCGGCCGTGGCCGCCTTCAGCCCCTCGATCCTTCTCGTCTCCGCCACGGTCATGGGGAAAGACGTGGCCCCGCGCCTCGCGGCGCGCCGGAAGGCGGGCGTTCTCGCCGACGTCATGTCGCTCGACGTGGCCGGAGGGCGTCTCGTCGGAACACGGCCGGTCTACTCGGGGAAGGCGACGGCGACGGTCACGCCGGCCGAAGGGAGCCCGCTCCAGATCGCCATGCCGCGCCCGAACGTCTTCCCGGCCTCGAAGGCCGACGGCCCCGGGGCGGGAGAGGTCGTGCCGGTCTCCGTGGCGGGCGCGAAGATCCGGGCCCGGGTCGCGAAGGTCGAGGCTTCGGAGGCGGGCGAGCTGGACGTGGCCGAGGCCGACAAGATCGTCTCCGGCGGGCGCGGCATCAAGGGACCCGAGAACTGGGGCGTCCTCCGCGCCCTCTGCCACGAGCTGGGCGCGGCGCTCGGCGCCTCCCGCGTCGCGGTGGACGCCGGGTGGATCGACCACGCGCACCAGGTCGGCCAGACGGGGAAGGTCGTCTCGCCGTCGCTCTACATCGCCTGCGGCATCTCGGGCGCCATCCAGCATCTCGCCGGGATGAGCTCCTCGAAGGTCATCGTGGCGATCAACAAGGACCCGGAGGCCCCCATCTTCAAGGTGGCCACGTACGGGATCGTCGGCGACCTGTTCCAGGTCGTCCCGGCGCTGACGGAGGCCGCGAAGCGGATGAAGGCCTGATGCCCGCGAGCCGGCCAGGGGAATAGCGTAGAAGGAAGAGAGCGGGCGTGTGCCCGCTATCGGGGAAGCTGGGAGGCACATGACGCCGACTCCGACACAGGTTGCCTACCTCGGCCTTTCAGGACAGGTTCTCTTCGCCTTCGTCCTTCTCGTCGCGACGGTCTTCTTCCTCGTCACGGCCTCGCGCCGGGTGCAGCTCCTCCTGATCGGGGCCGGAGAGCGCGAGAACCGCTTCGACCACCCCTTCCGGCGGCTCTGGCACGTCGTCGAGTTCGGGCTGCTCCAGCGAAAGATGTGGCGCGACCCGTACGCGGGCCTCTACCACATGCTGATCTTCTCGGGCTTCGTCGTCCTCCTCGTCCGGACGGCGTCGCTCATCCTCGAGGGGCTCTTCCCCGGAGCCGCGCTGCCGTTCCTGCCGGGAGGACTCTGGGAGGGGTATCTCCTCGCCAAGGACATCGTCCTCGTGACGACCTTCGCCGGGGTCCTGCTGGCCCTCGGACGGCGGCACCTTTTCCGGAAGGAGCGGCTCGACCCGTCGTTCGACGCGGACCTGATCCTGCTCTTGATCGCCCTCCTGATGGTGACGGACGTGACGGCCGGCGCGGCAAGGGACGCCATGTCGCCTGCCAGCGCGTCGGCATGGGAGCCCCTGACTCTCTTTCTTTCCAGGAATCTCCCGGGGTTCTCTTTCTCTTCGCTTCAAACCCTCTATTTCTCTTCGTGGTGGCTCCATCTCCTGTCGATCCTCTTCTTCCTGAACTACCTCCCGTTCGCAAAGCACTTTCACGTCCTGACGGCGCTCCCCAACCTCTTCTTCGCGAAGCTCGACCCGCCGGGGAAGATGGCCACGATCGACATCGAAAAGGCCGCCGAGGCGGGGGTCTTCGGCGTCGGGAAGGTCGAGGACTTCACCTGGAAGCAGAAGCTCGACATCTACACCTGCACCGAGTGCGGGCGCTGCCGCGAAATCTGTCCGACGCACCTGACCGGGAAACCTCTCACGCCGAAGGGTTTCACGGTGGACCTCCGCCATGCGCTCTTCACCGACGCCCCGGCGCTCCTCGACGCGGCCACCGGCTTCGGCGGCGGAAGGCACGCGGCGGACCTGGAGAAGCGAAAGCCCCTCATCGGCGGCTGGGTCTTGGAAGACACCATCTGGGCCTGCACGACATGCCGGTATTGCGAGCACGCCTGCCCGGTCGGGATCACGTACGTCGACAAGATCACCGATCTCCGGCGCCACCTCGTCCTCGAACGGAGCGAGTTCCCCAGGGAAGCCCAGACCGCCTTCAACGGGATGGAACGCCAGGGGAATCCCTGGAACCTCGCCGCCGCCGACCGGAGCGCCTGGACGAAGGAGCTTGCGTTTCCCGTCCCGACGATGGCCGAGGCGGGCGCTGCGGACGTCGAGGTTCTCTTCTGGGTCGGCTGCGCCGGGTCTTACGAGGACCGCGGCCGGAAGGTCTCGCGCGCCCTGGCCACGCTCCTCCACGAGGCGGGCGTGAAGTTCGCGATCCTCGGCTCCGAGGAGACGTGCACCGGCGACGCGGCGCGGCGGCTCGGGAACGAGTACCTGTTCCAGCTGCAGGCGCAGGCGCTCACCGAGACGCTGAACGGCCACGCGGTGAAGAAGATCCTGGTGCAGTGCCCCCACTGCCTCAACACCCTCGCGAACGAGCTCCCCCAGTTCGGCGGCCGCTACGAGGTGGTTCACCACGCGCAGCTCATCGCGCGCCTCGGCGGGCGGCAACTTCGAGTGGCTCTTCTTCGTGGGCTGCGCCGGCGCCTTCGATGACCGGCAGAAGAAGGTGTCGCGCGCCATCGTGCGCATCCTGCGGGAGGCCGGGGTCACCTTCGCCATCCTGGGCGAGGAGGAGACCTGCACCGGCGACGCGGCGCGGCGGCTCGGGAACGAGTTCCTCTTCCAGGCGCAGGCCCGCTCGCTCGTCGAGCTCCTCGACGCGCGCGGGGTGA
>JBLMYG010000151.1:0-41428 GCA_050258155.1 Acidithiobacillales bacterium | reverse complement strand
CCTCCCCTTCGTAGACGCTCAGCATGAGGACCGCGACGCCCGGGAACTCGTCGCGGACGATCCGGACGGCCTCCGAACCCGGGAGACCCGGGAGATGAATGTCCATCAGGATGACCTCCGGTATCGCAGCCGGCTCGGCCCGCAGGCGCGAGAGCGCCTCCTCGGCCGAGCCCCACGTGTCGGCACACGAAAAGCCGCGCGTCCCGCCGATCAGGAGACGGAGGCTCTCCCTGAGGCCCGGATCGTCCTCAACGACACCCACCCGGATCGGCCCCATGCTCATGCCCACGCAAGTTTGGGGCCGGGCGACCTGTCACGGCAGAGCATGATCATGCCGGGGAACGGCGCGCCCGCCGGGGGAGCGCCACCCCGGCAACAGCGATCCGCGTTCCGCGGCCGGCATCCGATCGGACATCGATCTTCCCGCCGAGCGCCGCCGCCCGCTCGGCCATGTTGGACAGCCCCCGACCCTCCGAGGTGCCCCCGTCTCCCGAGGGCCGGAAGCCGGCCCCGTCGTCCCGCACCTCGACGTCCAGAGCCCGGCCCGTCGTCCGGATCGCGATCTCCACGGTCGTGGCGCGCGAATGGCGGGCGGCGTTCGTGACGGCCTCCTTCAGGAGAAGGAAGAGATGCCGCCTCGTCTCGGAGGCGAGCTCGATCGTCGAGGAATTCTCCGGAAGGGTCAGACGGAAGGCGATGCCCCGCCCTTCGAGGAGGTCGACGGCGAAGAGGCGGAGGCGGTCCCCCAGGCTCTGGAGATCGTCCCGCCGCGGATCGATCGACCAGATGGCGTCGCCCAGAGCGTCGATGACGCCCCGCGACGTCTCCCCGACCTCCTCGAAGAGGCGGGCCGCCTCGCTCCCCTCCGGCACGGCGCGGTGCCCCACTTCCGAGAGGATCGAGATCCGCGCGAGGCTCGAGCCGACGTCGTCGTGAAGGTCGGTGGCGAGGCGGGTCCGGACCCGCTCGACGGCCACGGCGCGCCGGACGCCCTGCCGGTGGACGAGGAGCGCTGCGAGCCCCACGGCGGCGCCGGCACCGAGAAGGAACCCTGCACGACGCCAGAGCGGAGGCTGAACGAGGATGCGAACGGCTGCCGCGTCGCCGGGCTCCGCTTCGCCTCCCGCCGTGCGGACCACGAACCTGTAGCTTCCCGGGGCGAGCCCGACGAAACGGACGGTCGGCTCGGCGGTCGGCGAGCTCCAGCCGCTGTCGACCCCTTCGAGCTGCGTCTGGAAGCGGACCCGCTGGCCCGGCGTGAAGGAGGGCGCCGCGAAGTCGATCCGGAGGCGGGTCTCTCCGGGGGCGAGGACGATCTCGGGGAGCGAGGCCGCGCCGAGCTCGGGCACCGGCCGGGGGTTCCCGTTCACGCCGACGGACGTGATGACCACGCGGGGCGCCGGCACGGGTGCCGCCGGCGCCGGGACGAGGCGGGAGATCCCCTCGGGCGTCCCGAACCAGAGAGCGCCGGACCCGTCGCGCAAGGCCGACGTGACGACGTTGTTCGCGAGGCCGTCGGCGGTCGTGAAGTGGCGAAACCGGCCGCTCTTCGGGTCGAGGCGATCCACGCCCCGCGCCGTGCCGAAGTAGACGAAGCCCTCACGATCCTCCGCAAGCGCGTAAACGCTCCCCGTCGCCGGTCCCTCCGACGTCGTGAAGCTCGCCGCCGAGACGCGATCTCCGGCCGGCGTGTCGAGCCGGAGCGCTCCGCCCCCTCCGTTGGCGATCCAGAGGCGCCCCGAGCGATCGAGGAGCAGGTCGTGGGCAAAGCCGTCCGGAACCCCCTCCGCCGGGCCGAGGTGCGTGAAACGGCCGCTGCGCCGCCGGACGATTCCGCCGGCGCCACAGGCGATCCAGAGGTCTCTCCCGTTTTCGAGGAACGCGAGAGGCGCCGTGGTCGGGAGGCCGTCCCTCGCGCCGAACGATTCGAAGCGCCCGGACGCCCGGTCGAACCGCGCGAGCGGAGATTCCGGGGCGTAGACACCGGCCCAGAGAGTGCCTTCAGAGTCCTGATAGAGGGCGGAGACCTCGCTTCCTCCCAGCCCGTCCCGCGCCGTATAGACCGCTCTCGGCGCAGCTCGCGCGAGTGCGGTGAAGGGGATCGTCCCGTAGCGCGCGAGGCCGTGAGGCGTGGCGACCCACCACTCCCCCGACCGGTCTCGAAGGACCGACCGGCCCCAGAGAAGACGGCTCGGCGCGGGCGCCCCGGCCCGGAAACGGACGTCCCGAAACCTCTGGCCGTCGAAAAGGTACAGGCTCGCGTTCCCCGCCGAGGCTGCACAGACGTGTCCTTCTTCGTCGGAAAAGAGCGAGGCGATCCGGGGGTCCGAGAGGCCGTCCTCCTCGCTGAAGCTGGTGAATCCCGCCGGCGAGAGCCGGAGAAGACCCGTGCTCTGCGTGCCGATCCAGAGGTTTCCGTCCGTGTCCTCCAGGAGCTCGCCGAGGAGGCCGCCCCCGAGGCCCTGGCGCCTGCCGTACGCGGTGGCTCGCCCGCCGTCGAGAACGACGAGACCCGACGTCGAAGAGAGAACGATCCGGCCGTCCGCCGTCTCGAGCGGCTTCTGCCAGAGGCCGCGGCGTGCACCCGGCACCTCCCTGAGAACGGCGGTCCCGCCACCGGCCAGGGGGAGATGGACGTGGCCCGCGGCGTCGACCAGCGCCCGCTCTTGAGCTCCCGGGGCATCCTTCGCGCCTGGCGGGAGGACGAAGACCGTCTCCGGCGTCGTCACCCAGAGCCGGCCCGCACGATCGACGAGGAGGCCGCGAACGTCCGCCCCTCCGGCCGTGCCGCCCAGGGGGAAGCGCACCACCGGACCGCCGCGGGCCCGCCGAAAGAGCCCGCGCGAGGTGGCGATCCAGATCGTGCCGTCCGCCTCTTCCCGCATCGACCGGACGACGGCGCCTTTGGGCTCGGCACTTGCGAGGCCTGCCGGGAGCGCCACGCCTCGATCAATCCGGAAAAGCTCCCCTCCGCTGCCGAACCAGACCTCCCCGGCACGATCGACGAAGACCTGCTCCACCGCCCGGCCGGCCGCCGCCGGGACGCCCGCCGGACGGAAAACCGGGCGCGACGCGGACTGCGCGGGATCGAGACGGACGAGGCCGCCCCCCGTGGCAACCCAGAGGGTCCCGTCGCGCCCTTCGGCAAGGGCGAAGACCCGCAGCTTCGGAAGGCCGTCCGCGAGGCCGTAGACCTTGAAGCGCTCTCCGTCGAAGCGCGAGAGGCCGTTGAGCGAGCCGACCCAGAGATAGCCCCGCGCGTCGCGAAGAAGGGCCGTGACCGTCTCCTCGGCCAGCCCCTCCGCCACGCCATGCCGCTCCACCGGGAGCCGCTCGGCCCTCGCCGGCAAGGCGAGAACGAGGCCGAGGAGAATCACTGCCGGCGGTGTCGCGGGCCAGCGAACCACGGTCACATGCTACGAAAAACCGATTCGGCGCGTATCTTGCACGCGTCGTCGCGGTGAACTGCCCGATGGAACATTTGACATTTCCCGCCACGATGACGTTCTGATCCGAAGACTTCACTGAAGACACAGGAGGAGGGACCATGCCTCAGCTCGACGCGTATCTGGTCTTCGACGGGAACTGCGCGGACGCGATGCGCTTCTACGAGCGAACACTGGGAGGGAAGCTCGAGATGCTTATGACGCACGCCCAGTCCCCCCTCGCCGCGCAGATGCCGCCCGAAAGTGCCGACCGGATCATGCACGCGCGTCTCGCCCTCGGCGACAGGATCCTGATGGGCTCGGACGCCCCGCTCGGCCAGCCCGCCGGAGGAATGAAGGGGTTCTCACTCTCCTTGATCTGCCCCACCGCCGCCGAGGCGAAGCGGCTCTTCGAAGCTCTGGCAGACGGCGGCAAAGTGACGATGCCCCTGCAGAAGACGTTCTGGGCCGAGGCGTTCGGCATGCTCGTCGACCGGTTCGGCACGCCCTGGATGGTCAGCGGCTCGATGACGCCGATGTGAGGAGCGGCTACACCTCCTCGTCCAGGTCCGCCGCGATGACCGGGGCCTCGTCGTCGAAGAAGATCTCCTCGGCCTCCTCGGGGAGGGAGGGGAGCTCCTCTCGCTCGAGGACGATGTTTCGGTAGTAGTCCATTCCGGTGCCGGCCGGGATGAGGCGGCCGACGATGACGTTCTCCTTCAGCCCGCGCAAGAGGTCGACGCGCCCGGCGATGGAGGCTTCCGTCAGGACGCGCGTCGTCTCCTGGAAAGAGGCCGCCGAGACGAACGAGTCTGTCGAGAGGGAGGCCTTCGTGATCCCGAGGAGGAGGGGCCGCCCCTGCGCGGGCCGGCCGCCCGCCTCGAGAATCCGGTCGTTCTCCTCGTTGAAACGGAACCGGTCGACCTGCTCGTCCACCAGGAACTCGGTGTCGCCGACCTCCTCGATCCGGACGCTCCGCATCATCTGCCGGACGATCACCTCGATGTGCTTGTCGTTGATGCCGACCCCCTGGGAGCGGTAGACCTCCTGGATCTTGTCGGTCATGTACCGCTGCAGATCCTTTTCGCCCTTGACGGCAAGGATGTCGTGCGGGGACGGGTCGCCCTCGGTCAGCGGGTCGCCGGCTTCCACGTGCTCCCCGTCCTGCACCATGACGTGAGCGGCGCGCGGGATCAGGACCTCGCGCTTCTGCCCGTCCTCCGACTCCACGACCAGCTTCTGCTGCCCCTTGACCGTCCCGGCGTGCCTCACGATACCGGAGATCTCCGTGATGACCGCGGGCTCCTTCGGCCGGCGCGCCTCGAAGAGCTCTACGACGCGCGGGAGGCCACCCACGATGTCGCGGGTCCGCTTCTTCTCGACCGGCTTCTTCGCCAGCGCGTCGCCCGGGTCGACGGCATCGCCCTCCGCCACCATCAGGTGCGAGGGGATCGGCAGCGGGTAGCGCTTCTCCTCCCCGTCCGTGCCGATGACGACGAGCGTCGGCGCGCGCTTCTCGGCCGTCCCTGTCGTCTCGACGACGATCTTCTGCGTGAGGCCGGTGACCTTGTCGGTCTCCTCTCGCAGGTTTTCCCCGTCCACGATGTCGCGGTACCCGATCGTCCCCGCGATCTCCGAGAGGATCGGCGAGGCGAACGGGTCCCAGGTGACGAGGAGCTGCCCCGGCTTGACCTCCTCGCCGTCCGTCACCTTCAGGGCGGAGCCGTAGGCGAGCGAGTAGCGCTCCTTCTCGCGCCCTTTGGCGTCGAGGAGGACGAGCTTTCCGTTCCGGTTGACGACGACCTCGGTCCCGTCCTTCTTCCGGACGGTGTTGCAGTTCAGGAGCTTCGCGACGCCCGGGTTCTTCGCGAGGTGGCGTGCCGACTCCGAGACCCGCGCCGTGCCCCCGTAATGGAACGTCCGCATCGTCAGCTGCGTGCCCGGCTCTCCGATCGACTGGGCGGCAATGACGCCGACCGCCTCGCCGATGTCGACGAGCTCGCCCGTGGCGAGGTTCCGGCCGTAGCACCTCTGGCAGACGCCGCGGCGCGTCTCGCACGTGAGCACCGAGCGGATCTTGACCCGCTCGATCCCGGCCTCCTGGATCCGTCCCGCGATCTCCTCGGTGATCGTCTCGTTGGCCGCCACGATCAGCTCGTCGGTCCCGGGGTCCGGGACGTCGTCCTGCACGATCCGGCCGACGATCCGGTCGCGAAGGGGCTCGAGGATCTCGCCCCCCTCAACGATGGCGGACACCCAGATGCCGTCGATCGTCCCGCAGTCGGTCTCGGTGATGATGACGTCCTGCGCCACGTCGACGAGCCGGCGCGTCAGGTACCCGGAGTCGGCCGTCTTGAGGGCCGTGTCGGCGAGGCCCTTGCGGGCGCCGTGGGTCGAGATGAAGTACTCGAGGACCGTGAGGCCCTCACGGAAGTTCGAGATGATCGGCTGCTCCATGACCTCGCCGGACGGCTTCGACATGGGCCCGCGCATCCCCGCGAGCTGCCGCACCTGCTCCTTCGAGCCGCGGGCCCCCGAGTCGGCCATCATGAAGATGGGGTTGAACTCGTGCCCCCCTTTCCCGTCGGAGGCCTTCATCTCCTTGAACATCTCCTCCGACACGGACTCGGTCGCCCGGTGCCAGATGTCGATGATCTTGTTGTGGCGCTCGCCGTCCGTGATGGCGCCCTGCTGGCGCTGCGTCTCGACCTCGAGCACGTCCTTCCGGGACCGGGCGACGATGTCTCCCTTCTTCCCCGGGATCCGCATGTCGTCGACGCCGATCGAGATGCCGGCGCGCGTGGCGACGGTGAAGCCGAGCTTCTTGATGAGGTCGAGGATCTCGACCGTCCGGGCCAGACCCAGGTTCACGAAGCAGTAGTTGACGAGGTCCTGGAGCCCCTTCTTCTTCAGCGTCCCGTTCAGGAACGGGAGGTCCCCCGGAAGCGCCACGGACATCAGGACCCGGCCGACGGTCGTCTCGATCCGGGTCCTCACGCAGTCGATCGGCTCGGTATGGACGATGTCCTGGTCGTTCAGGACCTGGCTCTCGAGGTCCACGAGCTTCCCCGTGAAACGGACGGAGATGCCGGCATGCGTGTCGACCTCCCCCGCCTCGTGCGCGAGGACGACCTCGTCGAAGCTCGAGAAGACGCGCCCCTCTCCCTTGCAGCCGTCCTTGCGGCGCGTCAGGTAGTAAAGGCCGAGGACGAGGTCCTGCGACGGCACGGCGAGAGGTTTCCCGTGGGCCGGAGAGAGGATGTTGTGGGCCGAGAGCATCAGGACCTGGGCCTCGACCTGTGCCTTCGGCGAGAGCGGGACGTGGACCGCCATCTGGTCGCCGTCGAAGTCGGCGTTGAAGGCCGCGCAGACGAGGGGGTGGATCTTGATCGCCTTCCCCTCGATCAGGACCGGCTCGAAGGCCTGGATGCCGAGGCGGTGCAGCGTCGGCGCCCGGTTCAGGAGGACCGGGTGCTCCTTGATGACCTCCTCCAGGGCGTCCCAGACCTCGTTCGGCGCCTGCTCGACGAGCTCCTTCGACGCCTTGATCGTCGTCGTGATCCCTTTCTGCTCGAGCCGGTGGTAGATGAAGGGCTTGAACAGCTCGAGGGCCATCTTCTTCGGGAGGCCGCACTGGTGGAGCCTCAGCTCCGGCCCGACGACGATGACCGACCGGCCGGAGTAATCGACGCGCTTGCCGAGGAGATTCTGGCGGAAGCGTCCCGACTTTCCCTTCAGCGTGTCGGAGAGCGACTTGAGCGGCCGGTTGTTGGAGCCCTTCAGGACGCGGCCGCGGCGGCCGTTGTCGAACAGGGCGTCGACGGCCTCCTGGAGCATCCGCTTCTCGTTCCGGACGATGACCTCCGGGGCGCGGAGCTCGAGGAGCTTCTTCAGCCGGTTGTTTCGGTTGATGACGCGGCGGTAGAGGTCGTTCAGGTCCGAGGTGGCGAAGCGTCCACCGTCGAGCGGGACGAGCGGCCGGAGCTCCGGAGGGATGACCGGGATGACGTTGAGGATCATCCATTCCGGCCGGTGCCCCGACCTGCGGAACGCGTCGACCACCTTCAGGCGCTTCGCGGCCTTCAGCCGCTTGAGGGCCGAGGTCTCCGTCTTCATGACGAGCCGGAGCTCCTCGGCGAGGTCGTCCACGTTGACGCGCTGGAGGAGCTCCTGGATCGCCTCGGCGCCCATTTTCGCCACGAAGGTGTCGGGGCCGTACTTGGCCTTGAGCTCCCGGTACCTCTCCTCGGAGACGAGCCCTTTCTCGTGAAGGTTCTCTTCCTCCGCGAGCGGGCCGGCGTCGATGACGACGTACTGCTCGAAGTAGAGGATCCGCTCGAGGTCGCGCAGCGTCAGGTCGAGGAGGTGCCCGATCCGCGACGGGAGCCCCTTGAAGAACCAGACGTGAGAGACGGGGGCCGCCAGCTCGATGTGGCCCATCCGCTCCCGGCGGACCTTTGATTTCGTCACCTCGACGCCGCACTTGTCGCAGACGACGCCGCGGTGCTTCATCCGCTTGTACTTGCCGCAGAGGCATTCCCAGTCGGTGATCGGTCCGAAGATCTTGGCGCAGAAGAGGCCGTCGCGTTCCGGCTTGAAGGTCCGGTAGTTGATCGTCTCCGGCTTCGTCACCTCGCCGAAGGACCAGGAGCGGACCTTTTCGGGAGAGGCCAGCGCGATCTTGATGGCGTTGAAGTCGCGGGGACCGGGCGACCGGAACGGGGAGGCCGATCCGGAGGCCGAGAACGCCGAGGAGGAGCTGAAAGTGTCCATCGGGTGGGTCTCTCCTCAGACCTTCAGAAGCTCGACGTCGAGGCAGAGCGACTGCAGCTCGCGGACGAGCACGTTGAACGACTCGGGAAGGCCGGGTTCCTCGGGAATGTCTCCCTTCACGATGGCCTCGTAAACCTTCGAGCGGCCCTCGACGTCGTCGGATTTGACCGTGAGGAGCTCCTGGAGCGTGTAGGCCGCCCCATACGCCTCCAGCGCCCAGACCTCCATCTCGCCGAACCGCTGGCCGCCGAACTGGGCCTTGCCCCCGAGCGGCTGCTGCGTGATCAGGGAGTAGGGGCCGATGGAGCGGGCGTGGATCTTGTCGTCGACGAGGTGCGAGAGCTTGAGCATGTAGATGTAGCCGACCGTGACCTTCTGCTCGAAGCGGTCACCCGTCATGCCGTCGTAAAGGACCGTTTTGCCGTCGGTCGGGAGGTCGGCCTTCCGGAGAAGGTCGCGGATCTCGCTTTCGGTCGCGCCGTCGAAGACCGGCGTCGCGAGAGAGAGGCCGAGCGCCCGGGCCGCCCACCCGAGGTGGGTCTCCAGGATCTGCCCGACGTTCATCCGGGACGGCACGCCGAGAGGGTTCAGGACGATCTCGACCGGCGTGCCGTCGGGCAGGTAGGGCATGTCCTCCTCCGGGAGGATCCGGCTGATGACCCCCTTGTTCCCGTGGCGCCCCGCCATCTTGTCGCCGACCTGGAGCTTTCTCTTCATGGCGACGAAGACCTTGACCGTCTTGTTGACGCCGGGCGCGAGGTCGTCCCCCTTCGTCAGGTTCTCGATCCGCTCCGCCGAGACCTTTTTGATGACGTCGATCTGGGAGTCCGTCCTCTGAAGGATCTGCCGGACCTGGTCGCGGATCTCCTCGTCCTTCAGCTTCAGCCCCTTCAGCATCCGGGGGGTCATCAGGCCGATCTTCTCGGAGGAGAGCTTCCCCCCCTCCTTCACGACGACGTTCCCCTGGGAGTCGGCCACGTCCTCGAGGACGGTTCGGCCCGCGAGGAGCGCCTCGATCTTCCGCTTCGCCTCGGTCCGGATGATGCGGCTCTCGTCCTCCTCGTTCTTCCGGATCCGGCCGATCTCCTCGTCGAGGATCTGCTTGGCGCGGATGTCCTTCTGCTTCTCCTCGTCTTTGCGGGCGAAGATCTTCACGTCGACGACGACACCCTCGATGCCCGGCGGGCACTTGAGCGAAGCGTCACGAACGTCGCCCGCCTTCTCGCCGAAGATGGCGCGGAGGAGCTTCTCCTCGGGGGTCAGCTGCGTCTCCCCCTTCGGGGTGACCTTCCCGACGAGGATGTCCCCCGGCTTGACGTTGGCGCCGATCCGGACGATCCCGGACTCGTCGAGGTCGCGGAGCGCGTGCTCCGAGACGTTGGGAATGTCCTTGGTGATCTCCTCGGCTCCGAGCTTGGTCTCCCGGGCCTCGATCTCGAACTCCTCGATGTGGATCGAGGTGTAGTAGTCCTCCTTGACCATCTTCTCGGAGATGAGGATCGCGTCCTCGAAGTTGTAGCCGCGCCACGGCATGAAGGCGACGAGGACGTTCCTCCCGAGGGCGAGCTCTCCGATCGAGGTGCACGGCCCGTCGGCCAGCACCTGCCCTCCCGTGACCCGTTCCCCTTCGCGGACGACGGGGCGCTGGTTGATGCAGGTGTTCTGGTTCGACCGGCGGAACTTCAGGAGCGGATAGATGTCGGCGCCGGCCTCCCGCGTCTCGCCATTCCCTCCCGTCCCCTCGACGCGGACGATGATCCGGCGCGCGTCGACCGTGTCGACGACCCCGCCGCGCTTGCAGAGGACGACCGCTCCCGAGTCCCGGGCGACGATCCCCTCGAGGCCCGTTCCGACGTACGGCGGCTCCGTGGAGAGCAGGGGCACCGACTGGCGCTGCATGTTGGAGCCCATGAGGGCACGGTTCGCGTCGTCGTGTTCGAGGAACGGAATCAGGGCGGCGGCGACCGAGACGAGCTGCTTCGGTGAGACGTCCATGAAGTCGATCTTTTCGCGCTCGACGCTCAGGAACTCCCCTCCGTGCCGGGCCACGACGCGGTCGTCCGTCAGCCGGCCCTTTTCGTCCACGGTCGCGTTCGCCTGCGCGATGACGTAGTTCTCCTCCTCCCAGGCCGGGAGGTAGAAGGCCGACGGCCGTCCCACGGCCGGCTTCTTGTGCGCCCGCTTCAGCCGCGCGTTCATCTCCTCGAGCTCCTCCGCATCGACGATCGTCCCCTTCGTCCAGCCCGAGTCTCCGACCGTGACGATCTCGTAGTGGTCGAGGACGCGCCCTCCGCGCACCTTCTTGTAGGGGCTCTCGATGAAGCCGAACTCGGAGATCCGGGCGAAGCAGGAGAGCGACGAGATGAGGCCGATGTTCGGCCCTTCCGGCGTCTCGATGGGGCAGATCCGGCCGTAGTGCGTCGCGTGGACGTCCCGCACCTCGAACCCGGCCCGCTCCCGCGAAAGGCCGCCCGGCCCGAGGGCCGAGAGCCGGCGCTTGTGGGTCACCTCCGACAGGGGGTTCGTCTGGTCCATGAACTGGGAGAGCTGCGACGAGCCGAAGAACTCCTTGATCGCGGCGATGACCGGCTTGGAGTTGATCAGGTCCCGCGGCATCGCCGAGTCGATGTCCTGGTGGACGGACATCTTCTCCTTGATGGCGCGCTCCATCCGGACGAGGCCGATCCGGAACTGGTTCTCAAGGAGCTCGCCGACGCAGCGGACGCGGCGGTTGCCGAGATTGTCGATGTCGTCCGTCCGGCCGATGTCCCTCTTCAGCTTCAGGAGCCGGTCGATGACGACGTGGAAGTCCTCCGCCGTCAGCGTCTTCTGGTCGAGGGACGTCTCGAGACCCGCCCGGATGTTGAACTTGAAGCGGCCCACGCGCGAGAAGTCGTACTTCCGTGGATCGAAGAACATCCCGTTGAAGAGGTTCTTCGCGCTCTCGTCGGTCGGAGGGTCGCCGGGACGCATCCGCTTGTAGATCTCGAGAAGCGCCTCGCGCTTCGTCCGGACGCTGTCCTTCCGGAGCGTCGCGACGAGCGTGTCACCGATCGGCTCCCACTCGGGGAAGATGGCCTCGACGCCCGTCGTCTGTTTTCCGGCGAGCTGCGCCGGGAGGTCGGAGGGGATCTCGGACGCCGTCTCGAAGAGGACCTCGCCCGTCCCCAGGTCGACGATGTCGGCTGCGAACAGGGCATGCCCGAGCTTGGTCGGATCGACGGAGACCGCCACCGTCTCGCCCTTTGCCATCGCCCCCTTCATCTCGGCGCTCAGCTTCACGTCGGCGAAGATCCGCCCGTCCTTCCGGAGTCCGCGGACGCTTCTCTGGCGGATCTCCTCCTTCGCGGCGACCGCCGGCGGCAGCGCCAGGACCGCCTTCCCCTTCTCGTAGACGATGGGGACGGCCGTGTAGAACTTCTTCAGGATCTGCTCGTCGCTCTCGAGGCCGAGGGCGCGGAGGAAGACCGTCCCCGGGAACTTCCGCTTCCGGTCGATCCGGACGCCGAAGAGGCCCTTCGTGTCGATCTCGAACTCGACCCACGATCCGCGGTACGGGATGATCTTCCCGATGAGCGTGTGCGCCCCCTCGCGCGTGAAGAAGACGCCCGGGGAACGGTGGAGCTGGGAGACGATGACGCGCTCGGTCCCGTTGATGATGAACGTACCGTTCTCCGTCATCAGGGGAATGTCGCCGAAGTAGACCTCCTCCTCCTTGATGTCCCGGATCGGCCATTCTTTCGGGGCCCCCTTTCCGGTCGGGGCGTTCTCCTTGTCGAAAACCTTCAGCCGGAACGTCACATTGAGGGGGACGGCGTACGTCATCCCCCTCTCCTGGCATTCGGCCACGGAGTAGCGGAGCTTCAGGTCGACGGGCGTACCGCAGACCTCGTCGATCGTCACCTTGTTGGGATTCGGGTGCCCGCACGACTGGCACTCCGCCGTGGCGCCCCTCGGGTCCCGCACCCGGACGGTCTGGCCGCAGTGCTCGCACGGGAAGCGGAGGTGCGAGAGCCCCTCCAGACGGCCGCTCCGGGACTTCCAGTCGCCGATCCGGTACGACACGAACTCGAGCGCGCACGTTTCCCGGAAGTCGCTGAAGGGGAAGACGCTCTTGAAGACGGCCTGAAGTCCGACGTCCTGCCGCTCCTCGGGGAGGAGATCCATCTGCAGGAAGTCCTCGTACGACGTCCGCTGGACGTCGATCAGGTTCGGGAGCGGCAGAAAGGTGCGGATCTTTCCGAAGTTCGACCGGACCTTCTGCCCGGGAGCGAGGGTGCGGGAAGTCATTGAGGTTCCTTACTGCCTTTCAAGGCGTCTCGCCTTCGAGGACGGCTGGAGGCTCACGTGAGCTGTCGCGTGGCTGTCAGTGATCGGGGGGTGCGTGGCTCCTCCGATCACCGGGTTGGGCCGGGTTCGCACCTCCCGCTCCCCCCTAGCCCTCTCTCACGAGAAATGACTGAAAAGGAACGAAATCGAATCTGGGCGATCCCAACGAGCTACTTGACCTCGACTTTGGCCCCGGCGTCCTCGAACTTCTTCCTGATCGTGGCGGCCTCGTCCTTGGAGACCCCCTCCTTGATCGTGCCGAGGCTCTCCACGAGGTCCTTGGCCTCCTTGAGGCCGAGGGAGGAGTTCACCTCGCGGACGAGCTTGATGACGTTGATCTTGTTCGGTCCGGTCTCCTTGAGCACGACCGTGAACTCGGTCTGCTCCTCGGCGGCCATCATGGCGGCCGAGACGCCGAACTTCTCCTCGAGCGCCTTGACGAGGTTGTTCAGCTCGAGGACGGACATCGATTCGATTTCCTTGACGAAGGTTTCGACGGTGAGAGCCATGGTTCGTTACTCCTCAATCTTCGGCCGTCAGGCCGTCTGTTCGTTCGGCTGCGACTTTGTCTTCGCGATCGCCGCGACGGTCGCGGCGAGGTTGCGGTGGGGGGCGGAGAGGACGGTGACGAGCCGGCGGACCGGCGACTGCATCAAGCCGAGGAGCCTCGCGATCAGCTCGGGCCGCGTCGGCAGCGTAGCGAGCGCCTCGAGCGACGACGCGGGCACCACCTTGCCATCGAGCAGGGCCGCCTTCACTCTGACGTGGGGGTTCGTCTTTCCGAAGGTGTGGAGCACCTTGGCGAGGGCGACGACGTCGGACCGGCTGTAAGCCACGGCCGTCATCCCCGAGAAGTGCGACGACAAGGCCTCGAGAGGCCGCCCCTTGACGGCGCGGAGCGCGAGGGTGTTCTTCACGACGAGGTACTCCGACCTGGCGCCCCGGATCTGGCGGCGAAGGTCGGTGACGGCCGGAACCGTGATGCCGGTGTAGTCGATGAGGAAGGCGTGAGGCGCCCCGGCCATCGTCTCGGCCAGATCTTCGACGGCGGCGGCCTTCTCGGCGCGGTTCATGCGCCCCTCCCGACGCTCTTCTCGGCGGCGGAGGGGTCCACCGGAACGCCGGGGCCCATCGTCGACGACAGCGTCACCGACTTGACGTACTTCCCCTTCGCCGTCGAGGGGCGGGCACGTTGCACGGCCGCGAGCAGCGCCTCGGTGTTCTCGACGAGCTGCGCCTCGGGGAAGGAGACCTTGCCGACCGGTGCGTGGATGATCGCCGTCTTGTCGACACGGAACTCGATCTTCCCCGCCTTCAGCTCCCGGACGGCCTTCCCGACGTCGAAGGTGACCGTGCCGGCCTTCGGGTTCGGCATCAGGCCCCTGGGACCCAGGATCTTCCCGAGCCGTCCGAGCGACTTCATCATGTCGGGCGTGGCGACGAGCGCCTCGAAATCGAGGAACCCGCCGGAGATCTTCTGTACGAGGTCGTCGCCGCCGACGACGTCGGCGCCCGCCTGCTCGGCCTCGCGGACCTTTTCGCCGGAGGCCACGACGGCCACGCGTGTCGTCTTGCCGAGGCCGTGCGGAAGGACGACCGTGCCGCGGACCATCTGGTCGGCGTGCTTCGGGTCGACGCCGAGCCGCATCGCCACCTCGACGGTCTCGTTGAACTTGGCGAACGCCCCCGACTTGACGAGCGCGACGGCTTCGGGCACGCCGTAAAGCTTCGTCCGATCGACCCGGGCGGCCGCTGCGGTGAACTTCTTCCCCTCACTCATATGACTTCGATTCCCATGGAGCGGGCCGTCCCTTCCACCGTCCTGATGGCGGCGGCGAGGTCCGGCGTGTTGAGATCGACCATCTTCAGCTTCGCGATCTCCTCGACCTGCTTCCTCGTGACCTTCCCGACCTTGTTCTTGTTCGGAACGCCGGAGCCCTTCTCCACCTTCGCGGCCTTCTGGAGGAGGACGGACGCGGGAGGGGTCTTCGTGATGAAGGAGTAGGAGCGGTCCGAGTAGACGGTGACGATCACCGGAATGATCAGCCCCTGGTCTTTCGCCGTCCTGGCGTTGAAGGCCTTGCAGAAGTCCATGATGTTGACCCCCTGCGGGCCGAGGGCGGTGCCGACGGGCGGCGCCGGCGTCGCCTGCCCGGCGGGGATCTGCAATTTGACGTACGCGGTGACTTTCTTTGCCATTTGAAACTCGCTCTTGCTTTCTCCTGCAGCCTTCTCGCGTAAGTACCCTTCGATATCTTCCTAGAAGGTGAAGAGGGGCTCCGCGCACGGCAGGGCCCTCGCCGCCGCCGCCGCCACCGCGTTCCCCCCCATTCTCTTTCTCAGAAGAAATCCGAAAGACAAAACGAAAACGACCTCCTAGAGTTTCTGGACCTGCACGAACTCGAGCTCGACCGGCGTGGGCCGGCCGAAGATGGTGACCAGGACGCGGAGGGTGGAGCGCTCGAGGTTGATGTCCTCCACGCTTCCGGTGAACTCCTTGAACGGGCCGTCGATGATCTTGACCTGCTCGCCCCGCTCGTAGACGTACTTCGGCTTCGGCTTCTCTCGCGACTCGGCCGAGTGGTGGAGGATGGCGTTCACCTCGTCCTGCGTCAGGGGCACCGGCGACTTGGACGAGCCGCCGACGAAGCCCGTGACCTTCGGCGTGTTGCGGACGAGATGCCACGTCTCGTCGGACATCTCCATCTGCACGAGGACGTAGCCCGGGAAGAACTTCCGCTCGATGTTCTTCCGCTTGCCGCCGCGCATCTCGACGACCGTCTCTTTCGGGACGCGGATCTCGCCGAAGTGACGCTCCATGCCGAGGGCCTTGATCCGGTTCGTCAGCTCCTGGACCACCCGGTCCTCGAAGCCCGAGTAGGTATGGACGATGAACCAGTCCATCTCCGCCGTGGCCGCCTCCGGCGCGCCCGCGATCGGCGTCTCCTGCGCCGGGGTCTCGTTCACGGTCGTGTTCTCCACGGGGTCCGTCACGACGTTCAGCTCCCGAAGGCCGCAAAGAGCTTGTTGAGGAGCGGCGTCACGGCCGCATCCACGAGAAACAGGAAGATTCCGATGATCGCCGTGTAGACCAGGACCACGGCGGTCGTCCCGACGACCTCGTCGCGGCCGGGCCACGTCACTTTGCCCGACTCCTTCTTCACGTCGGTCAGGAACTCGCGGAAGCCGGTCCACTTCTCGCTCAGGTTCATGTCGTGTTTCCTCCGAGTCGCCGTCCACGCCCGATCTGGCAGGGGTGCGGGGATTCGAACCCCGAACCTACGGTTTTGGAGACCGCCGCTCTACCAATTCGAGCTACACCCCTGTGACGGGCGACGTCAGACCTTCCCTTCCTTGTGCGGCGTGTGCTTGCGGCAGGCCGCGCAGAACTTCGAGATCTCGAGCTTTTCCTGATGGGTCTTCCTGTTCTTCGTCGTCGTGTAGTTCCGCCTCTTGCACGCGCTGCAGACGAGGCTGATGAGTTCTCTCGGCATGCCGCTTTCCCTCTTCTTCCCCGACCTTCGGAAGCCTGGAGCGGGAGACGGGATTCGAACCCGCGACCAACAGCTTGGAAGGCTGTGACTCTACCCCTGAGTTACTCCCGCCTTTCTGATGGAGCCCACGAGCAGACTTGAACTGCTGACCCCGTCCTTACCAAGGACGTGCTCTACCGGCTGAGCTACGTGGGCGCCGGTGATCGTGCTGTTCGGCGCGGAGGGGTTCGGGGAAACCGGCGTCGGGTTCCCCGAGAACATATCAGCCGGCAGAACCTGACCACCATTGCCGAAGGCAATGGTGGGCAGAGAGGGATTCGAACCCCCGTAGCACGTCAGTGCGGCAGATTTACAGTCTGCTGCCATTAACCACTCGGCCATCTGCCCGTCCCTCGTTTCCGAATCCACCGTCCCCGCGGAGGTCCCGGGCGACCCGTCCCGGAGCCGCTCTGGAGCTGGCGATGGGACTTGAACCCGCAACCTGCCGATTACAAATCGGCTGCTCTGCCAATTGAGCTACGCCAGCGTTTCCTTTCCCATGCCTCGGCGGGAAGAGCTTCGCCAAAACGGTGGAGCGGAGGGGAACCGGTCCGGCATCGCACGCCCGACGAGGCGCGAACTCAACCTTTTACCACCCTCCGGGCCGCCCGGTCAAGCTATTTTCGTGCCGTAACTTCCGCTTCCCATCGGCGCCGGGCTACTTCATAGAGAAGGATCCCCGCCGCGACCGACACATTGAGCGACCCGGATCCGGCGGCCATCGGTATGGCCACGAGGTGGTCGCACGCTTCCCGTGTGAGGCGGCGAAGCCCTTCTCCCTCCGAGCCGACGCAGAGGAGCACGTCCCCGGAAAGGTCTGATTCCCAGAGACTTCGGCCGGAAGGGTCGGCCCCGAAGACCCAGAAACCCGCATCCTTCGCTCGCCTCAGGAACCGGCTGGCGTTTCCTACGCGGGAAATCCTCACCCGCTCGAGGGCGCCCGCGGCGGACTTCGAGGCCGACTCGCCGAGCGGCGCCGAGTGTCGCTCCGTCAGGACGACGGAAACCCCGGCCGCAGCCGCCGTCCGGAGAATCGCCCCGAGGTTCCCCGGATCCGTCACCTGGTCGAGGAAAAGAACCGTCCGGGTGCCGTTTCTCCCCGCGAGGCACTCCTCGACGTCGTCATAGTCGCGCTCGGCGACGCGCGCCGCCACCCCGTTGTGTCCTCTCCCGGCAAGACGGTCGAGCTCCTCCCGGCCGACCGGCCTCACAGCCACCCCCGCGGCCCGGGCGAGTTCCTCGATCTCGCTCGCGCGGGCGTCCCGCCGGCCCCGGAGGACCCAGAGGGTCTCGATCGAGCGGGGCCTCAGCGCGAGCGCCTGGCGCACCGGGTGAAAGCCGGCGACGATCACTCTGGCCGCTCTGGCCGCTCGACGAGGACCACGACCTCGGCGGCAATCCCCTCGCCCCGGCCGAAGGCCGTCAGGCCGTTCACTGACGAGGCCTTCACCGAGACGCGCGAGACCTCCGCTCCGAGCAGAGCCGCGATGCTCTCCCGCATCGCCTCGATGAAGGGCCCCAACTTCGGACGGGCCCCCAGGACGGTCACGTCGACATTGACGACCGGAGGGTGGTCCGTCAGCTCGCGGACCTGCGCAACGAGCCGCGAGGACGGCGCGTTCCTCCACTCCGGACGGCTCGTCCCGAAGACGCTCCCCAGATCTCCGGCGGCGGCCGCGCCGAGCAGGGCATCGGCGAGCGCGTGAAGGACGACGTCTCCGTCGGAGTGCCCGTCCGGACCGACCTCGGACGCCACCTCGACCCCCCCCAGGACGCAGCGGCGCCCCGGCACGAGCGGATGCGCGTCGAAGCCGTGGCCGATCCGGAGGCTCACGTCAGCCGCCGCAGCGGGCCAGCCAGGCCTCGGCCCACGTCAGGTCCTCCGGGTACGTGATCTTCAGGTTCCAGCGGGACGTCAGGACGACGGCAACGCTCCCGCCGGCGCGCTCGACCAGCTCCGCGTCGTCGGTGACGACCACTCCTGCCGACTTCGCGTGTGCCTTCCGGAGAAGCCCGGCGCGGAAGACCTGTGGCGTCGTCACGGAGACGAGGTCGAGGCGGGGAACCGTCTCCAGCACCTTCCCCCCCTTGATCCTCTTGACCGTGTCCACCATCGCGTGACCCGCGATGGCCGCCCCGTGGGCGGCCGCGGCGTCGACCACGGCGGCCACCTCGACCGGATCGACCAGAGGCCGAGCCGCGTCGTGGACGAGGACGAGGGCGTCGTCCGCGGCACCCGATGCTTCGAGCGCGGCGGCGACCGAATCCCGGCGCTCGACGCCGCCGGAGGTGAGCCTGTACGGGAGGGGCGCGGACGCCAGCGCCGCGTGAAAGGAGCCTTCGGAGCCCGAAGGGACGGCGACGACCGCCTCAGACACCCTGCCCGAGGCCTGAAGCCGCTCGAGGACGCGGACGAGGAGCGGCTTGCCCGCGAGAAGAACGAGGGCCTTCGTCCCGGCATCGTGAAATCGGGTTCCGAGTCCCGCGGCCGGAACGAGGGCGATCGCCACCTCCCGGGCCGCGCCAGACGTGGCCTTCATCGGAGTCTCATCGCGCCAGGATCTCGGTTTCCTTCGCCTTGAGAACTGTGTCCACTTCGGAGATGGCCCTGTCGGTCATCTTCTGGACCTCGTCCAAAGCACGCTTCTCGTCGTCGGACGAGACGCCCAGGGCCTTCGCTTCCTTCCGGACCTTCTCGTTCGCGTCGTGCCGGTGGTGGCGGATCTCGATCCGGGCCTGCTCGGCGAACGCGTGGGCCTTCCGGGCGATCTCCTTCCGGCGCTCCTCTGTCGGCGGGGGGACCGGGATCCGGACCACTCTCCCGTCCGAAGCGGGGTTCAGGCCGAGGTCGCTTTTCCGGATCGCCTTCTCGATGAGCGGGCAAAGACTCGGCTCGTACGGCTGCGCGACGAGCAGCGTGGCATCCGGCGCCGTCAGCGTCGCGACCTGGTTCAGAGGCGTCGGGGTGCCGTAATACTCGACGTGGATCGCGTCGAGCAGGGCCACGGACGCCCGTCCCGTGCGGAGGTGTTTCAGCTCCGTCCGGAACGCCTCAAGGGATGTGTTCATCCGGCGTTCGGCTTCTCTCTTGGTCTCCGTCAGGGGCATGGAGCGGCGGCCTCCTTTTCCCGCTGGATCCGCTTCAGGCAGAGGGCGAGCCGGCCTCCACCACGCTTCCGACGGACTCGCCGAGGACGACGCGGCGGATGTTGCCGGGCACGAGGAGATTGAAGACGCGGATCGGCATCCGGTTGTCGCGGCAGAGGGCCACGGACGCGGCGTCCATGACGTCGAGCTGCCTCTCCAGGACCTCCTGGTACGTGACACGCGGGAGAAGCCTCGCCGAGGAGCATTTCCTCGGGTCGGCCGTGTAGATGCCGTCGACCCGCGTCGCCTTCAGGATGGCGTCGGCCCTGATCTCGTTCGCGCGAAGGGCCGCGGCCGAGTCGGTCGTGAAGAACGGGTTCCCCGTGCCTCCCGCGAAGATGACCGCACGTTTCTTCTCGAGGTGCCGGATCGCACGCCGCCGGATGAACGGTTCGGCCACGGCACGGACCTCGAAGGCCGTCATGACGCGCGTATAGACTTTTCTCTTCTCCATCGCGTCCTGGAGGGCGAGGGCGTTGATGACGGTCGCGAGCATCCCCATCGAGTCGCCCGTGATCCGGTCGATTCCCTGGTCCGCGGCCGAGACGCCGCGGATGATGTTCCCGCCCCCGATGACGATGGCGACCTCGACGCCGAGAGCGCAGACGTCCACGATCTCGTCCGCGATGCGCGCCACCATCGCCGGCTCGATTCCGAAGGGCTGACTCCCGAGAAGCGCCTCCCCGGACAGCTTCAGGAGTATCCGGCGGTAACGGGGCGCTTCCCCCATGGCTACTTCGTCAGCGCGGCGACGTCGGCGGCGAGGTCGGAGGCTTTCTTCTCGACCCCCTCCCCCACCCGCAGCCGGACGAATCGGACGACGCGGGAGCCCTTTTCGCCCCGCTCCGCGACGACCTGCGAGACCTTCTTCTTGTCGTCCTTGACGAACGGCTGGTCGACGAGAACGACCTCGCCGAACCACTTGGCCACCATCCCCTCGACCATCTTCTCGACGACGTTCGCGGGCTTGCCAGCCGCCGCCGCCTTGGCCCGCGCGATCTCCCGCTCGTCCTCCAGCGTCTTCGCCGGGACGGCGTCGCGGGTCGCCCAGAGAGGCGCAAGGGCGGCCACCTGCATGGCCAGGTCCTTCGCGAGCGACGGGTCGCAGCCGATCGTCTCGAGGACGACCACGTTCCGGTCGCCCGTGTGCGCGTAGAGGGTCAGGGCGGCACCGGCCGACGCCTCGAGACGGGCGGCACGGCGGAGTTGCGTCTTCTCGCCCGTCCTGGCCGTGAAGGCCTTCACCCAGTCGGCGACCGTTCCGGACGCCGAGGGGAGTCCCGGAGGAGCAGGAAGGGAGAGAACGGCCTCGGGGTCGAGGGTCGGAGCGTCGCCGAAGGCGGCATGGGCGAAGACGGCGTCGGCAAGCACCTGCCGGGCCGCTTTGAAGTCGTCCGTCTTCGCGACGAAGTCGGTCTCGCAGTTCAGCTCGACGAGGGCCGCAACCCCCCCCTCGACCCGGTAGCCGATGAGGCCGTCGGCGGCCACACGGCCCGCCTTCTTCGCGGCATCGGCGAGGCCCTTCTTCCGGAGGAGCTTTTCGGCCTCGGCGAGGTGGCCGTCGGTCTCCTTGAGGGCGTTCTGGCAGTCGAGAACTCCCGCGCCCGTCTTGTCCCGAAGCTCCTTGACCAGGGCCGCCGTGATTGCCATGTCGTCTCGTCCTCGCGTGAAAAAGGGCCGCGCCGGGAGCGGTCCCCGCGCGGCCCGTGGTCGTTCGGGTCGGTGCCTACGCCGGCACGACCGGGGCGTCCTCGGGCGTCTTCGGCGTGTCGCCCACCTGGAAGTTCGTCGGCATCGGCTCGTCGTCACCATGCTCCAGCTTCCCGACGAACCGCTCCTCCTGGGCGTGGAGCCCCTCGAGGACGGCATCGGCGATCTTCGCCGTGAAGAGCTTGATGGCCCGGATGGCGTCGTCGTTGCCGGGGATGACGTGGTCGATGTCGTCCGGGTCGCAGTTGGTGTCCACGATGGCGACGACGGGGATGCGGAGCTTCCGGGCCTCCTGGACCGCGATCGCCTCGTTCTTCGGGTCGATCACGAAGAGGATGTCGGGGAGCTCCTCCATCTCCTTGATGCCGACCAGGTTCTTGGCCAGCTTCGCCTTCTCCCGATCGAGCTTGATGCGCTCCTTCTTGGTCAGGATGGCGTCGGAGCCGTCGGCCAGCATCGTCTCGATCTCCCTGAGACGCGACACCGACTTCCGGATCGTCACGAAGTTCGTCAGGGTGCCGCCCAGCCAGCGATTGTTCACGTAGAACATTCCGCAGCGGTTGGCCTCCTCGTAGATCGCGTCCTGAGCCTGCCTCTTCGTGCCGACGAACAGGATGTTCTTCCCCTGTGACGCCACGTCCGTGATGAAGGCGGCCGCCTCGCGGAAGCACTTCAGCGTCTTCTGAAGGTCGATGATGTAGATGCCGTTCCGTTTTCCGAAGATGTATTTCTTCATCTTCGGGTTCCACCGCTTCGTCTGGTGGCCGAAGTGGACGCCCGCTTCGAGGAGTTCCTTCATCGTGATCTGGCTCATGCTGTCCCTCGTTACCGCTTGGAGAACTGGAAGCGGGCGCGGGCCCCGCGCTGACCGTATTTCTTCCGCTCCTTCATCCGGGAGTCCCGCTTCAGGAGTCCCGCCTTCTTGAGCGCCGGACGGAGCTCGACGTTGAAGAGGCAGAGGGCCCGCGCGATGCCGTGGCGGATCGCCCCCGCCTGGCCCGCGACGCCTCCCCCGTCCACGCGGGCCACGACGTCGAACTTCTCGGTCGTCTCGGTCAGCGCCAGCGGCTGCCGGATGACCATCTTCAGGACGTCGTTCGGGAAGTAGTCCTCGAACTTCCGGCCGTTGACCGACACGATCCCCGTGCCGGGCCTGAGGTAGACGCGGGCCACCGACTCCTTCCGACGGCCCAGAGCGTGGTATTGCGTGCTCGACAAGTCTTCCTTTCTCCTTCGCGCTACTCAGGCCATCAGGCCGTGGCCGCCGCCGGTACCTGCGCCGCGTGCGGATGGTGGGGCCCGGCGTAGACCTTCAGCTTCTTCAGCATCTTCCGGCCCAGCTTCGTCTTGGGGAGCATCCCCTGAACGGCCGCTTCGATGAGGCTCTCGGGGTCCTCGGCGCGGCGCTTCTCGGCGGCGATCTCCTTCAGGCCGCCCGGATATCCGGTGTGACGGCGGTAGATCTTCTCCGATTCCTTCCGGCCGGTCAGAACCACCTTCTCGGCGTTGACGACGACGACGAAGTCTCCGGTATCGAGGAACGGCGTGTAATGCGGCTTCGTCTTCCCGGTGAGGTGGCGGGCCACCTGCGTCGCGAGCCGCCCGAGGACCTTCCCGTCGGCGTCGAGGACGATCCAGCGGCGGGAGATTTCCGAGATTCTGGGGAGCGGCGTGCGTAGGCTCACGGGATTCAGACGTCTCCGGTCGGCGGTCAGTGGGGGAGGCCCCCGGGCTTGATGATCCGGGGCCGCAGGTCTCTCCGATGCGGCCCGCGCGGATGCATCGAAAAGACCAGCGCCCCGACAGCGTACGACCACGGGATCGGGCGAACCTTCTCCCGTAAAGGCGAAAGAAGATACGTCACGCCTCGGGCACGTGTCAAGGAACCGCTTCGGCGTCTGTGGTAAGCACGTGGAATGTCCGGTGGTAGGAGCAAGTGAAGTGTCCGGTCTGACGGCTGGGCGGGGGAAGCTCCGGATCTGGGGGTGGGGGGATGGAGCTTTACCCGAGCCCGGCTCTGGAGCGGGCCATGAAGATGCAGGACGTGATCTTGCGGGCCATCAGCGGAAAGATTCTTTGGATGCAGGCGGCGGAGATTCTGGGGATCTCGCCGCGGTCGATGAGCCGCTGGAAATGGCGCTACGAGCAGCACGGTTATGACGGGCTGATCGACCGGCGGCAGAGGAGGCCGAGCTCGAAGCGGGTACCGATGGAGACGGTGCGGCAGGTCCTGGGGCTCTACCAGCAGCGGTATGCCGACTTCAATGTCAGGCACTTCGTGGAGAAGCTGCACGAGGAGCACGGAATCCCCCTGAGCTACACGTGGGTGAAGAACGCGCTTCAGGGGGCGGGGCTGGTGGCGCGCCATCGCAGGCGAGGCGCCCACCGCCGGAGGCGCCCGAGGCGGCCGCTGCCCGGGATGCTGATCCACATCGACGGTAGCACCCATGCCTGGCTGGGACCCAACGGTGGACAGCAGGACCTGGTGTCGGTGATGGACGACGCCACCAGCGAGCTCTACTACGCCCAGCTGGCCGAGCAGGAGAGCACGGCCACCGTCATGGCGGCCCTGAAGGAGACGGTCGAGACGAAGGGTCTCTTCTGCTCGCTCTACTCGGACCGGGCCAGCCACTTCGTCTTTACCCCCAAGGCGGGGGGCCGGCCCCAGAAAGGCCACCTGACGCAAGTGGGCCGGGCGCTCTCGCAGCTTTCCATCGAGCTGATCCCGGCCAACTCGCCTCAGGCCCGGGGGCGCTGCGAGCGCTCTTACGGCACGCTGCAGGGGCGGCTTCCCCAGGAGCTTCGTCTCCGGGGCATCACGACGATCCAGGACGCCAATCGTTTCCTGCGCGAGGTCTTCCTGCCCGAGCACAACCGCCGCTTCTCTGTCGAGCCGGCCCAGAAAGGGACGGCCTTCGTCCCCTACCGCGGCGGGCAGCTGGAGAAGATCTTCTCCCTGCAGTACGAGCGGGTCGTCGCCAACGACAACGTCGTCACGCTGGGCTCTCTGGCCCTGCAGATTCCGCCTCAAGCCTTCCGCTTCTCGCTGGCCCGCTGCCGCGTCCTGGTCTGCCGCCACCTCGATCAGACCCTCAGCGCCTTCTACGGGCCTCACCTGCTGGGGCGCTACGCCGCCGACGGAAAGCTGTTCGAGGCTCCTAACCAGCGCGTCCGAGCCCCCAGGCCCGCGTCACCTCGAGCCGCCTGATGACTCACACCAAATCCACCGAGCAAGTCCTTGAGGCCCCCCGGCTTGCCGGCGGATGCGACTTTTCCACCGCGCGACGACGAGACACCCTTTCTTTAACCCACCGGACAGATCACTTGCTATTCCGACCGGTCATCTTGACGTGCTAACGACAGGAAAGGTGGTCCGATCGTTCTCCCGTGGCGGGAGTAGAGTCCGGGAATGGGCTTCTTCTCGGGTACGACCCTGAAGCCGGGCGATGACGCTCCCGATTTCACGCTCGAGGACCAGTCTGGAAAGAAGCTGAAGCTCTCGGGGCTCAGAGGGAAGCGGGTCGTCCTTTTTTTCTATCCGAAAGCCGACACCCCGGGGTGAACGATCGAGGCGCGCGCCTTCCGTGACGAAGGCCCGAAATTCCCGGCGGACGTGGCGGTCATCGGAGTCTCGAAGGACACCGTCCGGTCGCAGGCGAAATTTGCGAAGAAGAACGGCCTGACCTTTCCGCTTCTGGCCGACGCGGAGGGAGAGGTGATCCGCCGGTACGGCGTGGACCTGGCCTTCGGGATCGCCCGGCGGAAGAGCTTTCTGATCGACTCGAAGGGGAAGGTCGCGAAGGTCTATGAGGACGTGTCTCCGGCGACGCACGCGGCGGAGGTGCTCTCGGACCTCTCGCGCGTCACGTAGCCGGCGGCGGGCGGAGGAAGGCAGGGCAGCGACCCCGGGGATCCTCAGGGCTTCGAGGGGCCGCCCTCCAATCCAGGATTGGCTGTCCGGGGTTTCACGCGCTGTTCCCATCCCTCCGGGAGGACGACGACGACCTCGCCCGGCCGGACCAGCCCCAGCTTCTCCCGGGCGATCTTCTCCAGGGCGTGCGGGTCGTTTTTCAGCGCGGCGACCTCGGCCTCCAGCTTCCGGTTCTCGGCGTCGAGCTTCGCGACTTCGTCCTGCGCAGAGCGGAGCTGGGTCCGCTGCCGGCGAATCTGGAGAAATCCCCGGTCGCCGACGAAGAAGAGGGCGAGGAGGAGAGCCGAGAAGACGAGGGAGAGAAGGAAGTACGACGCGGGCTTCACAGCGGAGGGCTCGGGGCGCGCGGCGGGAGCCCGCTCGGGCTCCTCGGGCGGCTCCTCGCTCCGGCGGACGTTCTGCCGGTCGGCGTAGCGCCCCGGCAGGCGGCGGATGCCGACGATGCGCGGGCGCCCTCCCGGCGGCCCGACGACTTTCGTGAAGCGCACGCCCCATTGTCTCGCAGCGCGGCGGGGCCGGGAAGGCGGCGATGGAGGCCGCTACGACTTGAGTGCGGCGAGGCCCGGCCAGACGGCGTCCGTTCCGAGGTCCTCCTCGATCCTGAGGAGGCGGTTGTACTTCGCGATCCGCTCGCTCCGGCAGAGGGAGCCGGTCTTGATGAAGCCGGCGTTCGTCGCCACGGCGAGGTCGGCGAGCGTCGTGTCCTCGGTCTCGCCCGAGCGGTGAGAGATCACGGTGATGTAGCCCGCTCGCTGCGCCATCCGGACGGCCCCGAGGGTCTCCGTGATCGTCCCGATCTGGTTCATCTTCACGAGGAGGCCGTTGGCGATGCCGTCCCTGATCCCCTCGGCAAGGATCTTCGGGTTCGTGACGAAGTTGTCGTCTCCGACGAGGTGGATCTTCGCGCCGAGCCTCTGCGTGATCAGCTTCCACCCCTCGCGGTCCTGCTCGGCGCAGCCGTCCTCGATGGAGGCGATCGGGTAGCTCCCGACGAGCCCTTCCCAGAAGGCGACCATCTCGGCCGGGGAGAGCTTCTTCCCCTCGATCCGGTACGTCCCGTCCTCGAAGAACTCCGACGCTGCCGGGTCGAGGGTGATGAAGACGTCCTTGCCGGGCCCGTAGCCCGCCTTCCCGATCGCCTCCGCGATCAGGTCGAGGGCCTGGCGTGCCGTCGCGACGGCGGGAGCGAAGCCTCCCTCGTCGCCGACGCCCGTCGCGAGGCCTTTCGCCTTCAGGAGCCCCTTCAGCGTGTGAAAGACCTCGGCCCCGGCGCGGAGCGCCTCGCGGAAGGACGGGGCGCCCGCGGGGAAGAGCATGAACTCCTGCGGCTCGAGCGGGTTGTCGGCGTGCGCGCCGCCGTTCACGACGTTCATCATCGGGACGGGGAGCGTCACGGCCCCCGGCCCGCCGAGATACCGGAAGAGGGGGAGGGCGCACGCCTCGGCCGCTGCGCGGCAGACGGCCATCGAGACTCCGAGGATCGCATTGGCGCCGAGCTTCGACTTCGACTCGGTACCGTCGAGGTCGAGCATCGTCCGGTCGATCTCCGCCTGCTGCCTCCCGTCCATGCCTTCCAGCTCGGGGGCGATCGTATGGTTCACGTTCCGGACGGCGGTCAGCGTCCCTTTGCCGCCGAAGCGCGCCTTGTCGCCGTCGCGCAGCTCGAGCGCCTCGCGGCTCCCGGTCGAGGCGCCCGACGGCACGGCCGCGCGGGCCGAGGCGCCCCCCTCCAGAACACACTCGACCTCGATCGTCGGATTCCCGCGCGAATCAAGTATCTCCCTGGCGTGCAACGACTCTATTGCGTACATGGCGTCTCCTCCTGGCTGCCTGCACTTTCCGAGCTTGCGGCGAACGGACGGGCGGCCTGATTCTAAAGGCGGGAGACGTGAGGGGCGCGATGAAAAGGGCGCTTCGAGGAGCGGCCGCGGCGGCGCTGGCCCTCGCCGCCTCGTGCGGGGCACCGCCCGGGCCGTCGGCGACGGTGCCTGAATCGTTCGTCCGGTGGGGCCCGAAGCGGGACGACCTCAAGTATTCGGAGCGCGCGCCGGCTGCTAAGAGGGCGCTCCTCCGGCAGATCAACGCTGACCGCGAGGCGCATGGCGCACCTCCCGTGGAATACGATCTCCTCGCGGCCAAGGTCGGGGACGAATTCTGCGCCGAATCGGCCGGCGAGAACTTCACGGGCCACTGGGATCTCGCGGGGCGCTCCCCCTACCTCCGATGGGCCCTGGCCGGAGGGGTCGACTTCGAGGCCGAGAACGTCGGCTCTTTGTCGCGGGCGGGGCGGGGGATCACCGAGGGCGAGATCGCGGACCTCCTCCTCGACGTCCACCGGGAGATGATGGCCGAAAGACCCCCCGCCGACGGCCACCGCCGCGCCATCCTCGATCCGAAGTGGACGCACGTCGGCATCGGTGTGGCCTGGGTAGGTGGCGAGCTCCGGATGACGGAAGAGTTCGTCCGGCGCGTGGCCGAGTGGGTCGAAATGCCGGCCGGCCCCCTCCCCCGCGGGAGCGCAGCGGTGTTCCGGGCGAAGCTCCCGGACGGCTGGACGGCGGGGGCCCTCGAGGTCTCCTTCGAGCCCCTCCCCTCGCCCCTGACACGGCGGCAGATCGCGCGCCGGTCGGCGTACGAGCTCCCGAAGGCCTTCGTGGTCCTCTATCCGGCCCTGAGGCCGCCGCTCAGGTATGCGGACGGCGGCACGGGCGACCTCTCGGTGAGGGACGGACGGATCGAGGGGAAGATCCCGCTCTCGAAGGGTATCGGGTCGTACTATGCCGTCCTTTACGGCGCGAAGGGCCCCGTCGCACCGGGCCGGACCCTCTGGCCGCTCGTCGTGGCGCGATTCGAGGCGCGGTAGCGGCTAAGATGGCCCGAATGGCCGAGGTCTTCTTCGAGGACGAGCGGCGAGTCCTCTCTCCCTACTTCACGAACACCGACCGGAACGTCTTCGGCCTGAAGCTCCCCCAGGAGGTCGCCGGCGCGCTCTTTTCGCGGTACAGCCGGTCGTCGAAGAGCCTCCGCCGCGTCTTCCTCGAGGAGTTCCATGGAGGCGAGGGGCTGGCGGCGGAGGTCCTGTCCGGGGAGGCGGGAACGCCGGAGAGCCGACCGGCGCTCCGGAGAGCGCGGGAGTTCTACGAGCGGGTCCTCGTCGGCTATGGCGACGACTCCGTCGCGCAGCTCGGCGGCGCTCACATGGCCCTCGAGGGGATCTCCAACGTCGCGGCCAAGGCGGTCGAGGACAGCCGTGTCGGCGCCGCCTTCCTCGAGAAGTCGACGCGCTACGTCCGCTTCGACCAGAAGGACGCCGAGGGGCGCTGGCTCTTCTACCCCGAGGAGCGTCTCTGTGCGTCCCGGGACCGGGAGGAGTTTTTCGGTCTGATGGACCGCCTCTTCTCGGCCTACGCGTCGCAGATCGAGCCGATGATCGAAGGGATCCGGCGGCTCCTCCCGATCGAGCAGGTCGAGGTGCGGCACCCGAAGACGGGGGAGATCATTCCGTGGGCCGAGGTCGCCCGCGACGAGGCGCTCCTGAAGATGGCGAGACGGGCCTACGGAGCGACGGTCCGCGCCCATGCTTGCGACGTCATGCGCGGGTACCTCCCGGGCGCCACGCGGACGAACGTCGGCGTCTTCGCCTCGGGACAGGCGTACGAGCACCTTCTCGTCCGGCTTCTGTCGCACCCGCTCGCGGAGCTGAACAGCCTCGGGAGTGCGCTGAAGCTGGAGCTCGACGAGCTGATTCCCGCCTTCGTGAAGCGCGCGGAGAGGAGCGAGTACCTTGCGGCGCTCCAGAAGGGGACGCACGCCCTGGGGCCGTCGCTTTCCGGGACCCTGCCGTCGGTGCCGACCGCGCGCGGGCCGGTCCGGCTGGTCGACGTCGACGCCGACGCCGACGTGAAGGTGCTCGCGGCGCTTCTCTATCCGCAGGCGGGCGAGCCGCTCCCGGCGCTCCGGGCGCGCGTCGCCGCGATGCCGCCCGCGGAGCGTGCCGCACGGATGGCAGAGCTGGCCGCTCTCCGGCGTCACCGGCGCGACAAGCCGCCGCGGGCCCTCGAGGCGGTCGACTACACCTTCGATCTTCTCGGCAACTTCGGCATCTACCGCGACCTCCACCGGCACAGGATCCTGTCGCAGCAGCGCCAGCTCTTCACGACGGCGCACGGCTACGACGTCCCGCCCGAGCTGGACGAGATCGGCGGGAGGGCCCTCTGGTGCGAGCGGATGGAGGAGGCTGCTTCGCTCCACGAGAGGCTCCGCCACGACCTCCCGTACGAGGCGCAATACGTCGTCCCCTTCGCCTTCCGCGTCCGGTGGACCGTCCGGATGAACCTCCGGGAGGCCGTCCACTTCTGCGAGCTCCGGACGATGCCGCAGGGGCATCCCGACTATCGTCTCCTCGTGCAGGAGATGTGGCGGCAGATCGAGGCAGCCCACCCGGCGCTCGCCTGCTGGGGTCGCTTCGTCAACCGGGACGCCTACCGCCTTGGCCGCCTCCAGTCCGAGTTGCGGAGCGAGTACAAGCGGGCCCAGATGGAAGGGGCGCGGACGTAGCGGTTCCCCCTCAGGCCGTCACGTTTCCGTCGAGGGTGTCGAGGAGGGCGTGAGGCCCCTCGTCGTCCGCGGCGAGGATGACGGGGATGTCGCCCGGGATCTCGCTCCGGATGGCGGCCACGATGCCGGGATCGTCCGTGACGATGGCGTCGAGGCGCGCCGAGCGGCCGATCCGCTCGAGCGTCTCTTCGAGGCCGCGGACGGAGAGGAACGTCGTCCGGCCGTCGGAGGCGTCGCGCAGCTCCTCCGCGAGCTGGTGCCGGCGGGTCGTGGAGACGAGGACGTGTCGCATAACGTCGCTTGAATTCTGACCCGTCTCCCGCCACGATGGAACCCGGGGGGCGGCGCCGGATGGCCCTGAAGGTCCCGATCTACCTCGACTACCACGCGACGACGCCGCTCGACCCGCGCGTCCTCGAGGCGATGGTCCCGTACCTGACAGAGCACTTCGGCAACGCGGCCTCCCGGACGCACGCGTTCGGCCTCCGCGCCGAGGCGGCGGTGACGGTCGCGCGGGAGGAGGTCGCCGAGGCCCTCGGCGCCGAGCCGCGGGAGATCGTCTTCACCTCCGGGGCGACGGAGTCGGACAACCTCGCGATCCTCGGGGCGGCGCGGGCGAACCGGGCGAAGGGAGACCACGTCGTCACCTCGGCCATCGAGCACCGCGCCGTCCTCGACCCGTGCCGACGGCTCGAGACGGAAGGCTACCGGGTGACGGTCCTGCCGCCGGATCGGCAGGGGATGACGAGCGCCGCGGCCGTGGAGGCCGCGCTGACCCAGCGGACGATCCTCGTGTCGGTCATGGCCGCGAACAACGAGATCGGGACGCTGAACCCGATCGCGGCGATCGGGCGCCTCTGCAAGGAGCGCGGCATCCTCTTCCACACCGACGCGGCGCAGGCGTTCGGAAAGGTGCCGATGGCCGTTCACTCCATCGGCGTCGACCTCGTCTCGGTCTCCGGACACAAGATCTGCGGGCCGAAGGGCATCGGCGTCCTTTACGTCCGGGCTCTTAACCCGCGGGCGCGGCTCGAGCCGATCCTCTTTGGCGGTGGACACGAAAGAGGGCTCCGCTCGGGCACGCTGAACGTCCCGGCCATCGTCGGACTCGGCACGGCCGCGCGGATCGCCGTGGCGGAGATGGCCGAGGAGACCTCGCGTGTCCGCGCCCTCAGGGACCGGCTGGAAACACGGCTCCTCTCGGAGATCCCGGATGCTTTCGTGAACGGCCACCCGGAGGAGCGGCTCGCGGGCAACCTGAACATCGGCTTTCCGGGCGTCCGGGCCGACGGCCTGATGATGGACGTCAGAGAGATCGCCGTCTCGGCCGGGTCCGCCTGCACCTCGGCGACGCCGGAACCGAGCCACGTCCTTCGCGGCATCGGGCTTTCGCCCGGAGAAGCGGAGGTGTCGATCCGGTTCGGCCTCGGCCGCTTCACGACGGAGGAGGAGGTCGATGCCGCCGCCGAGCGCGTTTCCCGGGCCGTCCGTCGCCGGCGGGCTGGCGGGGCAGCCCCGGAGGCACGGCGCGCGTGACCGCTCCGGTGACGCGCCCCACCCTTCGTGCCCGCCTCGAGGCCGCCGGCCCCGTTTACGGGCTTCTCTCGCCCGACACGGACGGCGGCCTCGTCGAGACCGTCGGCCTCCTCGGCTTCGCCTTCTTCATTCTCGACACGGAGCATGGAGCCGCCGGCCCGCGGGAGGCGGACGGCTTCGTTCGCGCCTGCGAGATCGCCGGGATGGCGCCGCTCGTCCGTCCGCGCGGCCCCGACCCGAAGCTGATCCTCCAGTTCCTCGACGCCGGGATGCAGGGGGTGATGCTGCCGGGTGTCCGTACGGCCGAGGATGTCCGCAGGCTCGTGGCCGCAGTGAAGTACCCGCCCCTCGGCCAGCGCGGCATCGCGCCCGTCCGGGCGAACCGCTGGCTTCTCGCGGGGGAGACTCAGGCGGCGTGGGTGCTCCGGGCCAACAGGGAGACGCTCGTCCTCCCCCAGATCGAGACCGTCGAGGCGGCGGTGTCGCTGCCGGAAATTCTGAAGGTGCCGGGGCTCGACGGAGTCATCATCGGTCCCCGCGACCTCTCGATGGCGATGGGCTTCCCGGAGGGGCCGGACCGTGCCGAAGTGGAGGAGGCGATCGACCGGATCACCAGGACCGTCCTCGAGGCGGGGCTCCTCGTCGGGACGGTCGCCTCGACCGGCGAGCGCGCGAAGGCCCTCGTGGCGAAGGGGCACCGGCTCATCCTCCACTCGGTCGGCGCCCTTCTGAGGACGGGCGCCGAGGTCTTCTTCCGCGCCGCGCGGGAGTGAGGGCGGCCGCTCAGCTCTTCGAGATGAAACCCCACGGCGCCGACTGCCGGGCGTGGGGGTCGAAGGCGCCGCGGGGAAGTGCCGCTTCCGCCGCGACCGGGCACGCCGGCCGGACGACGGAGAGAATCGTCTCGCGGTGCTCCCTCACGAGCCGCCGGACCGGGACGCCGCGGGCGGCCTCGGTCAGGATCGGGGCCGCCTCCGGCCCCATCTTCGCGAGATAGGCCTCCCAGACCGCCTCGACGACCGGCATTCCGCGGAAGAGAACGTTCGGCATCTTCCCGAACGCTTCGGAGAGGAGCTTCATCTTCCGCGCCAGGTTCTCCGGGTCGTCGAGGACCTCGTTCTCGAAGGGTGTGTGCGGCTTCGGGATGAAGCAGTTCACGTTCGGGACGAGCGTCCCGACGCGGCCCCGCGTCCGCCCCTCGGCGACGACGATCTCTCTCAGGTCGCTCACGAGCCGGACCAGGTCGTGGACGTCCTCGTCGGTCTCGCCCGGGAGGCCGATCTGGAGGTACAGCTTCAGCTGCGTGATGCCCGAGGCGGCGATGAGCCGGACCTTCTCGCGGAGCAGCTCGTCGGAGACTTTCTTGCCAACGGCCCGGCGGAGCCGCTCGTTCCCGGCCTCGGGCGCGATGGCGAGCGCCCGCTCCCCCTGCCGCGTCAGGATCGAGAGGATCTCCGCGGAGATCGCGTCGATCTTCACCGAGGAGAGGGCGATGTGGTAGCCGAGCTCCTCGAGGCCGCGAAGGATCGGGAGGATCTCCGGGTGGTCCGCCACCGCCGTGGCGATCAGGCCGACCCGCGACGTGAGCGATCTCCACCTCCGGGCCACCTCCAGGACGCTTCCGGCGGGGATCCGGACCTGCGGGGCCATCGCGTAGGCCGCCCAGCAGAAGCGGCACATTTCCGAGCAGCCGCGCGCCACCTCGATCAGGAGCTTGTCCGAGAGCTCCGTGTACGGCGTCAGGATCGTCGAGTGGGGCGGCTCGCGCGTGGCTCCTTCGGCCGGCCGGAGCTGCTGAACGACGATCTTCCCCCCTCCGGCCGCCTCGGCCCTGAGTCCGTGGATGGCGGGAGCGAAGAGGCCCGGCTGCTCCGCGAGGGCCGCGAGGGTCGCCTGACGGGAGAGGTCGCGCCGGAGCACGTCCGCGACGAGCGGGACGAGCTTCTCGCCGTCGCCCATCGCGAAGACGTCGGCCCACGGCGTCAACGGCGCCGGGTTGATCCGTGCGGCGTCGCCTCCCAGGAGGACGATCGGATCCCCCTCGCCGCGCTCCGTCCGGTCGAGGGGGATGCCGGCGGCCGTGAGGAGCTTCAGAAGGTTCACGTAGTCCATCTCCCACGAGACGGAGAAGGCCACCAGCGGGAACTCGCCGAGGGGAACGTCGCCCTCCAGCGTCCGGGGCCCCCGGCGGTCGGCGTCCTCCTCCGCGAAAAAGCGCTCGCAGGCGACGTCTTCCTGGCGGTTGAAAAGGCGGTAAACCCACTGGAACCCGAGGTTCGACATTCCGATCTCGTAGCTGTTCGGAAAGCCGAGGGCGATCCGCTGCCGGCCGTGGAGCGTCAGCCCCTCGGTGGCCCGCTCGGCGGCCAGGAGCTTTCTGCGGCGCTCCCCGGAGACGGTGTGACCGGCCATTCCCCCGGGGTCAAGATACCAGCGGAGGGCTCCCTCGGGTACGATTCATGAAATCCCGGCACGAACCCGTCTCCCCTGTTTTCCGTATCGGGGGGAGGGGGAAGAGGCAGAGAGATGTACTACGTCATCGGCGTCAACGGCCAGCAATACGGTCCCGTGGACGAAGCCGTCCTCAAGCAATGGATCGGCGAGGGGCGCGTCGGCGCCCAGAGCCTCTCCTTCCGGTCCGGCGAGGCGAGCTGGATGCCCCTCGGGGAACGGGCCGACTTTAAGGAGCTCTTCGCCCAGCCCGCTCCCGCTCCGGCTGCAGCAGCCGGCGCAGCGGGCGCGCCGGCCGCGGCGGTTCCGGCTGCTCCGGCCGTTGCACCGGTCGCCGCCGCCGTCGGGCCGAACCAGCCGAAGGACTGGCTGGTCACGCTCCTCCTGTCGATCTTCCTCGGCACGTTCGGCGTCGACCGCTTCTACATGGGGTACGTCGGCCTCGGCATCCTGAAGCTCATCACCCTCGGCGGCTGCGGCATCTGGTGGCTGGTCGACGTCATTCTGATCGCGACCGGCTCCATGAAGGACGCCCAGGGGCGCCCTCTCGTCAAGAGCGTCTGACCGGTCGGCCGGAGAGGACGATGCGGCCCCCGTTCCGTCGCGCCGCTCCGGCGGGGCTCCTCGCGGTCTTTCTCGCCGTCTGTCTCGCCGTCGCCGCCCCGGCCGCTGCCCAGCAGGCCCGCGTGCAGGGCGTCGTCAAGGACGCCGGCGGAGCGCCGCTCGAGGGCGTCAAGGTCACCATCACGACGCCCTCGAACGCCCGCCTCAAGCTCGAGGTGTCGACCAACAAGGACGGGAAGTGGGGAGAGATCCTGAGCACGGCGGTGCCGCCCTACACGTACTGCTTCGAGAAGGCGGGATACGTCACCGTGCAGGAGACGAAGAAGGTCGGGGTCGGCGCCGTCGAGAACTTCTCGACGGTTCTCTACACGGAGGAGCAGGCGGTCGTGTCGAGGAGGGTCGAGGTCCGGAAAGACCCCTTCGTCGAGGCCTACAACGAGGCCGTCGAAAAATTCGAGGCGAAGGACTACCCGGCGGCCCTTGCCAAGGCGGAGGAGGCGACGAAGCTCGGACCGGACAAGGCGAACGCCTGGGCGCTGGCGGCGAAGATGGCGGCAGCGGCGAAGGAGTGGAAGGTGGCTGTGGCCGACGCCGAGAAGGCCCTCGCGCTCGACCCCGAGGCCACCGACCTCTACGGCCTCCTCGCGCAAGGCTACCGGGAGACAGGGGACAAGGCGAAGGCCGCGGAGTACGCGAAGAAGTTCGCTGCGGCCAATCCGGACAATCCCGACATCCTCTACAACCAGGCGGTGGACCTCTATAACAAGGGGGACTTCAAGGGGGCCGAGCCGATGCTCGTAAAGGTCCTCGAAATCCGGCCCGACTTCGCCAGAGCGCACTTCCTCCTCGGGATGACCTGCGTAAACCTGAACCAGATTCCCGAGATGAAGGTGCACCTCACGGAATACCTGAAGCTCGAACCGAAGGGGTCCGACGCCGCCGTTGCGAAGGAGATGCTCGACGCATTCAAGTGAGGTGACCGCAACCCCCTTCGTCATCGGCGTGGCCGGCGGGACCGGCTCCGGCAAGACGACCGTCGCGAGCGCTATCCTCCGAAGGGTCGGCGGGGACCGGATCTCCGTCCTCTTCCACGACGCCTATTACAGGGACTGGGCCGACCTGCCGAAGGACGTCCTCGACGGGAAGAACTTCGACCACCCCGACTCGCTCGAGACCGGGCTTCTCGTCCGGCACGTCCGGGCGCTCCGCGAGGGAAAGGCCGTGGAGGCGCCGATCTACGACTTCCGGACGCACCGCAGGACGTCCCAGACGCGGCACGTGACGCCGAAGCCGATCCTCCTCGTCGAGGGAATCCTCCTCTTCGCCGAGCCCGACCTCAGGAAGCTGTTCGACGTGAAGATCTTCGTCGACACGGACGCCGACATCCGTCTCATCCGCCGGGCCCGGCGCGACATCGCCGAGCGGGGGCGGACGCTCGAGAGCGTCTTCGCGCAGTACCAGGCCACCGTCCGCCCCATGCACCTTGAGTTCGTCGAGCCGTCGAAGCGCTGGGCGGACCTCATCATCCCCGAGGGGGGCGAAAACGCCGCGGCGATGGAGTTCCTCTTCGCGCGGCTGGAGCGGCTCCTCTCGCCCTGAACGGACGGGGAGCGAGATTCCCGTTTATGGCCGGTAAGCCGCCCTCGGCCGTGGCGACGTTCCTCCTCGTCGCGCTTCCGGCCGGGCTCGTCCTTCTCGTCCTGACACCTCCCCTCCAGGTACCCGACGAGCTGGGCCACTTCCTCCGCGCGTACCAGATCGCGGAGGGGCGCCTGGTCGCGGAGTCGCGGGAGGGCCTCCCGGGAGGAACGCTCCCTGAGTCGCTTGCCGATCAGGAGCTGGCCTTCCCGCTCCGGATGCGCCCCCTCTCTCGGGGGGAGCTTTTTCGGCGAGCACGGCACGGCCTTGCGACGCCGCTGGCGCCGGAAGCGCGCCGGTTCGTCCCGTTCGCCTCGGCCGCTTACAGTCCCGTCCCCTACCTCCCCGCCTCGGCGGTGATCGCGGCGGGGGTGACAGCGTCCTGGTCCCCCCTCGCTCTCCTTTACGCCGGCCGGGTCGCGACGCTCCTCGCGGCGTCGCTCCTGACGGCGCTCGCGCTCCGGGTCGCCCCGGCCTTTCGATGGCCGCTCGCGCTGCTGGCCCTGACGCCGATGGCGGCCTTCCTCAGGTCGGGCCTTTCTGCCGACGGAATGACGAACGCACTGGCCTTCCTCTTCTTCGCCCTCGTCCTCCGGCTCTCGACCCGGGAGGGAGACGTGCCCTCGGCCGGCGAGAAGGCGCTCGTCCTCACGACCTCCGCCGCCCTCGGCCTCTGCAAGGGGTCCGTTCTCCTCTTGCCGCTCGTCCTTCTCGTGCCAGCCCGCTCGGTGCCGCGGCGAAGGCTGGCATGGAGCGCCCTCCTTCTCGGCGTGGCAGCCTTCGGGGGCTGGTGGTTCGTCTCGCGGGGGCTTCCCGCTGCGCCGCGTTTTGACGTCGCCGTCGACGCGGCGGAGAATCTTCGCTCCCTCCTCTTCAGGCCGCGGCGCTTCTTCGGCACGCTCGGCTCGGCGCTGGCCACGCATCCGCTCCGGCACTTTCGCGAGCTCCTCGGCCAGCTCGGCTGGCTCGACGTCCGCCTTCCGGCGACGCTCCTCTCCGCAGTTGCGGCGGCGATCCTCGTCCTGGCCCTCGCGGACGGGAACGGCAGGCTGCGACTCGCCCGGTGGTGGCGGGCGGGAATTCTTCTCGTTCTCGCGGCGAGTGTCTTTTCCGTCTACACCGTGATGTTCGTTATTTACACCCCCGCTGGCGCCGCGGCTATCGAAGGGATGCAGGGGCGCTACTTCATTCCGCTTTCGCCCCCTGCCCTCTTTCTCATCGTGTCGCGGCATCCCCGAATTGCCCTCTCCGAGCAGGCTGCGGCACGCGTCGCCGTCCTCGCCGCGATCCTCGGGCTCGCCGGAGCCGCGTGGGCTCTCTGGGGCCGGTACGTCGCGCCCGGCTGACGGTGACTCTGCTTGTCGAACCGGCGCCCGACGCCGGGACGGGCACCTCAGGCCCGGAGGTCGTCGGGATGCGAGGCGCGGAGGCGGGCCTCCTCCGGGCTGACGGCGCCGTCCCGGACGAGCGCGGCGAGCGAGTCGTCCATCGTCACCATCCCGAGTCGGCGCCCGAGGGTGATCTCGTTGTGGAGATGGTGGAGCTGGCCGCGCCGGATGTGGGCGCGGACCGCGTCGGTCGCGAGGAGGATCTCCACCGCCACCGCGCGTCCCGAGCCGTCCCTTCTGGGGACGAGCTGCTGGCAGACGATGGCCGACAGGCAGAGGGACAGCTGCTGCCGGACCTGAGTCTGCTGGGCCGGGGGGAAGAGGTCGAGGATCCGGTGGACGGTCTGGGGCGCGTCGTTCGTATGGGCGGTCGTCAGCACGAGATGGCCCGTCTCCGAGGCCGTCAGGACGGCGCGCGCCGTCGCCTCGTCGCGCATCTCGCCGACCAGGAGGACGTCGGGGTTCTGGCGGAGAGCGGAGACGAGCGCCGTGGCGAAATCGGGAGCGTCTGCGCCGATCTCGATCTGCTCCACGATCGACTTCCTGGTCCGGTGCTCGTACTCGACGGGGTCCTCGATCGTGATGACGTGCTTCTTCTCCTCGCCCACCACCCGGTCGAGAAGGGCCGCGAGGGTCGTCGTCTTCCCGGAGCCGGCCGCCCCCGTGACGAGGACGAGACCGCGCGCGGCGCGGGTCAGGTCGTGGAGCGAGACGGGGAGTCCCAGCTCGGAGAGGGTCGGGATCCGCCCCGGCAGGGGGCGAAGCGCGGCCGCCTCGCCCCCCTGCGTCCGGTGGACGTTGACTCGAAATCGGCCGACGGCGGGCACGCGGAGGGAGAGATCGACGGAGCCCGACTCCGCGAGACGGCGCCGCCGCTCCGCCGAGAGGACCGGGCGGACGAGACCGCGGATCGCCTGCGGACCGAGAGGCTCGCCGGGGAGCGGCTCGATGCGGCCGTGGAGGCGGACCGCGGGAGGCGTCCCCGGCACGAGCAGAAGATCGGTCCCACCGCGCCGGACCGTCTCGGTGAGAAGCGCGAGGAGGCCCGCCGGGAGAGGGGCCGCTTCAGGCGCCGCGCTCTCCCCGCCGGCTTCCGTGCCGGCCTCGTCCCCCCGGACGAGCTCGAGACGGCTCGCGCCGGCCTCCTCGCCGCCGGCGTTGAGGGAGCGAATGAGCCGGTTCAGCTCGTCGGTGTCCATGGGGAGAGTCTACGGACACGGCGGCCCGCGCGTCGGTGCGCGTCCAATACAATGCCCGGAGTGCCTTCCTTTCCGCCCGTCCCGGAGCAGCTCGATCTCCTGCTGAAGGGGACCGAGGCGTGCGTCCAGCGAGAGGAGCTCGAGAAGAAGCTCGCCCGCTCCCGAACAACGGGGAAACCCCTCAAGGTCAAGGTCGGCTTCGACCCCTCCGCTCCGGACCTCCACCTCGGTCACACGGTCGTCTTTCGGAAGATGCGCCATTTCCAGGAGCTGGGGCACGAGGTCGTCTTCCTGATCGGCGACTTCACGGGGATGATCGGCGACCCGACCGGGAAGAAAGCCACGCGCCCGCAGCTTTCGCGGGATGAGATCCTGAGGAACGCCGAGACGTACAAGGCGCAGGTCTTCAGGATCCTCGACCCGAAGACGACCATCGTCGACTTCAACTCCCGCTGGCTCTCGGCCCTCGGCGCCGAGGGGATGATCCGGCTGGCGGCCAAGTACACGGTGGCCCGCCTCCTCGAACGCGACGACTTCGCGACCCGATTCGCCGCACAGAAGCCGATCGCCGTCCACGAGCTCCTATACCCCCTCTGCCAGGCCTACGACTCGGTGGCCCTGGAAACCGACGTGGAGCTCGGCGGCACGGACCAGCTCTTCAACCTCCTCGTCGGGCGCGACCTGATGCGCGAGTGGGGGCAGGAGCCGCAGGTCGTGATGACGCTCCCGCTTCTCGTCGGGACCGACGGCCTCGAGAAGATGTCGAAGTCGCTCGGCAACCAGATCGGCATCACCGAGCCGCCCGACGAGATCTACGGAAAGGTGATGTCGATCTCCGACGAGACGATGTGGAGCTACTGGACGCTCCTGACCGACCTCCGTCCCGCCGAGATCGCTGCGCTCAAGGCCGAGGTGGCCGAAGGAAAAGCGCATCCCAAGAAGGTGAAGATGGACCTTGCCCGGCGGCTCGTCACGGACTTCCACGGCGCGGCGGCGGCGGCCAGGGCGGAAGCGCAGTTCGAGACGCGCTTCGCGGGGGCGGCGGGGACAATAGAGGGCGACCTCTTCATGCTCAAGCCGAGAGCGGCCGTACCCACGACGAATTCAATCTTCTTCGAAGAACGGGCCATCGCCGACGTTCTCGTCGAGGTCGGGCTCGCCGCGAGCAAGAACATCGCCCGTCAGAAGATCCGCGAGGGTGCGGTGGCGACCTCGGATGACGGCGTGACGTGGCGCAAGGTGGAGAGCGTGTCCGAGAAACTCGACCTGCAAACGGGCGTGCCACGGCATCTCCGAATGGGCAGAAGCTTCCGGCGGGTGGAGCTGGATCTTTCTTTCTCAGAGAATCCTTCGAAGTCTCCAACTGAGAGCCGATCGTGAGGACGCCGCGCCGCTCGCGCCGCCGGAGAGTCCTCGTCGTCGGCGGGGCGGGGCGGATGGGGCGCCTCTTCGCCCGCTTCTTCCGCCGCGGCGGCTTCGACGTTGAGATCTGCGATCCCGCGGGCCCGCTCCCCGGCTTTCGGTCGGCGCCGCTCGCGCGGGCTGCGTCCGCCGACGTCGTCGTCGTGGCGGCCTCGCTCTCCCGGTCGGCCGCGGTGCTGTCCGCGGTGGCGGCGGAGAGGCCGAAGGGGCTCGTCTTCGACATCGCCTCGGTCAAGGCACCTCTTCTCCCCGTCCTCGAGGCCGCGCGCCTCGGCGGGCTCTCGATCGCGTCGGTTCACCCGATGTTCGGGCCGACCGTCCGCACCTTCCGCGGGCACGACCTGATCGTCTGCGACTGCGGGGATGCCCGGGCCGCCCGCCGCGCCCGCGCCCTCTTCGAGGGAGCGGGGCTCCGGATCGCGACGATGCCGGTGGCGGAGCACGATCCGTGGATCGCCCGGACGATGGGGCTGACGCACGCCCTCGCCCTCGGTGCGGCCGCGGCGCTGGCGGCCCTCGACGTCGGGCCCGACGCCCTCGACGGCCGGGCCTCGACGTCGTTCCGGCGGCTCGTCGAGCTGATCGGCCCGATCCTCGACCAGGAAGCCGAGCTGACGCGGATGATCCAGGCGGGGAACCCCGAGGGGGAGGAAGCGCTCATCCAGTTCGAGCGCGAGATGGCCTCGGTCCGCAAGCTCCTCTTCCACGAGCCCCCTTCCCGGCTCGATGCCACGATCCGCGAGCTCCGGAAGGCCTTCGGCCGCCGCCCGTGAGCCCGGCGCTGCTTCCGGGGAGAGCCCGGCGCCTCCTTGCCGCAGGGCTCGGGGTTTGCGGCCTCTTCGCACTCCTCGCCCGCGCGCAGCCCGACGTGCCGCTCGCGCTGTCCTTCTCCGTCGCTGAGAAGTTCTGGCGCGCGGGCTACCGGAGCCGGCTCGTCAACGCGCCCTTCTTCCGAGGCGACGTGGAGTTCGCGGCGGCGGTCGTTGCGGGCGACGCACGGTGGCCTCTCGACGTCGATGTCGTCCTGACCCTTCCGCCCGGAGTACCGGCGGAGGAAGCGGAGAAACGCCGCCGAGCGGCCGGGCTCGTTCTGGCGCCGCGGCGCGTCCTTCTCGAGAGAGCCGAGCTTCCCGGCGCTCGGTTCCGGCTCCGCGCGCGGCCGCCAGAGGCGCCGTGACCCGGACCGCGAAGGCAAAGGCCGCGGTGACGACGCTACTCGCCCTCGCGGCCGCGTGGGGCGTCTTCCTGGCCGGCGTCGTCGGCGTGCGGCAGCCGCTCGGCCCGGGAGATTACGTGGCCATCTGGGGGCTGAAGGCCCGGGCGCTGTCGCGCACCGCAGATCTGGCGGCGCTCTTCCGCGTCGATCCGGCGGGAGCCTTCTCCCATCCCGAGTACCCGCCGCTCTGGCCGGCGCTCCTCGCGCTGGAATCGCGGATGGTGGCGGGGCGGTACGACGATCTGGCCGCCGGCCTTCTCTGGCCTCTCCTCGCGCTCGCAGCGGCGCTCCTTGCCGCGCGGGCGACGGAGGGGCCCCCATGGACCAAGGCGGGCGCCGCGGCGGCGGTCGCGCTTCTCCCTTACTGGCGCGCCTGGCCCGGCTATGCCGAAGGGCTTCTCGCCGTCTTCCTCGTCGGGGCGATCGGCGAGTCGTCACGGCTCACAAGGTCCCGGGCGGCACCGGTGCGCCTGGCCCTCTTCCTCGTTCTGGCCTGCTGGACGAAGCAGGAAGGGACGATCGCTGCAGCGCTCTTCGTGACAGGACTCATCCTCGCGGGGCGGCGCCGTGAGGGCGTCCTGGCCGCAGTCTCGTGCCTCATCTTCAGCC
>JBLMYG010000150.1:0-5996 GCA_050258155.1 Acidithiobacillales bacterium | reverse complement strand
GCGTCCTGCGGATCGTCACCGGGAAGACGGCCTCCCCGCTCGCCCTCCCGCTGTCGC
Organism: Acidithiobacillales bacterium; assembly: GCA_050258155.1. Lineage (GTDB taxonomy): Bacteria > Acidobacteriota > Thermoanaerobaculia > UBA5066 > UBA5066 > DAOMFB01. The sequence continues at coordinate 5,939 of JBLMYG010000150.1, read as the reverse complement.
GTTCGGCGCTCGACGCGCTGGCGGTCCTGCGCGAAGCCTCGAAGGGCGAGCGCATCGTGCCGTTCTCCCTCATCACGCTCCGCCGCGCGTTCGACCGCGCGAAGCGAGACGCCAAGATCACGCGCCGGATGCGCTGGCATTCGCTGCGAGCGGCCTTTGCCTCTGACCTTCTCGCCGCGGGAGTCCCCACGCTCACGATTCAGCGGGCTTTGACGCATTCGAGCCCGCGAACGACGGCACGCTACGCGAGGCCGCGAGACTTGGGCGCCGTTCCGCTCGCGCTCGACGCGCGCGAACTCTCCGGCGAACTGCCCAATTTGCATTCAGCACAGAGCGTTGACTCTACAAATGTTAGAGTCTTGCCTAGTGTGAATGCCATTCAGGCGCTCTCCCGAACTGAGCTACAGCCCCACGCGGAGGGACGCGAAAGGTAGCACCGGCGCCGAGCCCCCGTCAAACGCGGGGAAACGTTCGGCAAGGCGGTCAGAACCCCACGTCGAGGCCGGCCAGGAAGCGCCGCCCCGGGGCCGGGAAGCCGCTCGCCTCCTGGTAGGCGCTCCCGAGGACGTTCGTGACGCGGACGAACGGCGCCACGTGTCCGAGGAGCCGGGGAGCCGTCGCCGCGACGTCCAGCCGGAAGTACGACGGCATCTCGACGAGCCGCGTGAAGTCGACCACGTCGCGGTCCAGGCGTCCTCCGACCCAGATTCCGGTCACCTCGAAGGAAGCGCCGGCTTTGAAGGACTTCCCGACCGTCGCCGCGGCGCGGTTCTTCGGTCTGCGAAGGAGAGGGAGCCCCGTGTCCAGGTCCGTCGCGTCGAGATATGTGTACGACACCCGTGCGAAGAAGCCGGCGCCGACCTCGCCGTGGAGCGCCGTCTCGACCCCCTGCGTCCGCGCCCGCCCCACGTTCTCGTTCGTGAACGTCTGGGGAACGTACTCGATCAGGTCCCGGATGTCGCTCCTGAAGAAGGTCGCCTCCCACGTCAGGGCCGGAGTCAGCGAGACGTCCGCCCCCGCCTCGAAGCTGGTCGAGCGCTCCGGCCTCAGGTTCGGGTTGCCCGAGAACGGGTAGTAGAGCTCTCCCGTCGTCGGCGACCGGAAGGCTTCCCCCGCCGCCGCCCGGAGCTTGAGGACGGGAAGGAGGAGGAAGGCGACCGTCCCCCGCGGCGACCAGAAGGCGCCGTACGCGCTCTGGTCCTCGCGCCGGAGGCCGGCCGTGACGACGAGGCGCCCCGAGAGGAGCGCGATCCGGTCCTCGGCGAAGAGGGACCAGCTCGTCACCGTCTCACCGGCGAGCGGGGCGCCCGTGCTGTCCTCGCTCGTCACGCTCGTCCGTTCCCCGTCACTGCCGACCGAGAGGCGCTGTGCCCCGAAGTCGCGGGTGACGACGAGGCGCCCCCCGGCTCGTCGCGCGTCGGTCGTCGAGAACGTGTAGCCGTACGGGTCGTCCGGGTCCGAGTAGGTCGGCCGGTCTCTCGAGGCGAGGAGTGACGCCTCGAGCGTCGTCCCGGAGTCCAGCGTGACGACGACGGGGACGGCCAGCGTCGCCGTGTCGGCCGTTGTCTTCCGAAACGGGGTCGGGACCCCCTCCGAGAAGGGAATCCCCGTGACGGACCCGTCGTGCCGGAGGATGACGCCTGCGTGCGACCCGCCGCCGAGCGCGACCTCCACGCCTCCCGAGAGGTTCGTCACGTCGAAGAACTCGTTCGGGAGGGCGCCGTCCACCGTCTCGCGCCGCCAGCCTCCGCTCACCGAGACGACGCCGGTGCGAACCGTGACGTCGGCCGTTCCCCGCACTGCAGAATCGTTCCCGAGGGCGCCCGTCACGCGCCCTTCCCAGCTCTTCTGGCCGGGCGTCCGCCGCGTGAAGAGCTGGACGACGCCGCCGATCGCTTCGGAGCCCCAGAGCGCCGAGAACGGCCCGCGCACGACCTCCACCCGCTCCACGTTCGCCGTCGAGAGCGACGAGAGGTCCACGCCGCCGAAGAACGGGCTGTTGAGCTTGACGCCGTCCACGAGGACGAGCGCCTGCGTGGAGTCCGTGCCCCGGAGGAAGAGCGACGTCACCGCGCCGCTCCCCCCCGACTGGACGACGTCGAGGCCGGGGACGGTCCGCAGGAGGTCGGGGATCGAGGTCTCCTTCGACCGCTCGATCTCCGGTGTCCCGATGACCGTCGCGGCGACGCCGAGCGTCTGCTCCGGCTCGGGCCGGGCGTCGGCGGTGACGACGACTTCGGTCGTGACGGGGGGGACCGCCTGCGCGAGAAGCGGCACCGGGAAGAGGAGAGTAAGGGCGGCGACCGGAGCGTGGAGTCGCGAGCGGACCAGGGAGACCATCGGGAGCCCTCCAGGATGCCCCGGCCTCCCCATCGGGAAGAAGGGGGCGGGGAGCGAAGGCCCCCGCGCAACCGGCTTCCCGAGCCCCGGAGAAGGCGAGGCGACGAGGATGTTCCACGGGCAGGTCTCCTGGCTCCCGGATCGTCCGCGATAGGACCCCTTCCCGGAGGCGCGACCGGGCTCTGGTCTTTCTGGACCGCCCGATCCGTCGCCGCCAGTGGGATGTCGTCCGTCGCGTCCCCGGTCACAGTGGCGGGGGCCGCGCGGGAATCTCACCCGCTTCCCTCTTGGCCGCGGTGCGGCTGGTCCCCCGGAGGAAGGGGGAACCCGAGGACGTTGTGAAAGAGCGGCCCGTCAGCCTACCACGCCCTCACCGCCCAGGGACACGCCCTCGAGGGCGGGGCCGGCGACGAGCTCTAGTTCCGGAGCTGCTTCCCCTTCGCGCTGCCGAGGGCGGCAAGGAGCGAGGCGCCGAAGCCGGTGATGGCGGCCGGTTTCTCCTTCTCCCGCTTCGCCGACTCCTCGCGGTAGCGCCTCACGTCGAGCCGGTCGGCCTCGGCCTTCGCCCCGGCGACGGAGAGCGAGATCCGCCGCCTCTTCGTGTCGAGGCCGATGATCTTCACTTCGACTTTCTGCCCCGGTGCGAAGCTCTTCGACGCCGGCGTGCCGTGCGGGAGCCCCGTTTCCGAGTTCGGGATGAGGCCCGTGAGCCCTGGCGCGAGATGGACGAAGACGCCGAAGGCTGCCACGTTCTCCACCTCGCCGCCCGTGACGGACCCTTCCGGGAACTTCGTCTCGATCCCCTCCCAGGGGTCGGAGCTCGCCACCTCGCGAAGAGTGAGGGAGATCCGGCGGTGTGAAGTGTCGAGCTCCTTCACCCAGCCGGTCGCCGTTTCGCCGACCGCCACCGCGGCGTCCTTCAGCGTGACGCCGGGCGGAAGCTGCGAGACGTGGACGAGCCCGTCGATCCCCGGCTCGATCTCGACGAAGAGGCCGAACTCGGCGTGGCGGACGATCTTCCCCGAAAAGGTGGCGCCGGGCGCGAGACGCGAGGCGAGCCCGTCCCACGGATCGGGCTCGAGCTCCTTCATCGAGAGCGAGATCCGCTTGCCGTCCTGCTCGATCTTCAGGACCTTCACGTCCACGTCCTGGCCGACCGCGAGGGCGTCCTTCGCGTGGCCGATCCGGCGTCGGGAGATCTCCGTGACGTGGACGAGGCCGTCGATGCCGCCGAGGTCGACGAAGGCGCCGAAGTCGGTGAGCGACCGGACGCGCCCCTTGAGAACGGCCCCCGGCACGACCTTCTCGCGCGTCTCGGCGATCCTCGCCTCGAGCTCCTCGCGGAGGAGAGCGGCGCGCGAGACGACGATCCGCCGTCCGTCCTCGGTGTACTCCAGGATCCGGAAGTCGTACGACCGTCCGAGGAACGCTTTCAGGCCCTCCTCGTCGTGCCGGCCGATGTCGATCTGGGAGACGGGACAGAAGGCGCGAAGCCCGGACGAGCCCCCGAGGGCGACCTCGAAGCCTCCCTTGTTCCGCGCCGTCACCTTCCCCTGCACGGGGATCCTCGTGCTCGCCGCCACGCGAAGCTCTGCGCGCGCCCTTTGGCCCAGGGCCAGCCGCCGGGAAAGCCGGACGTCGGGCCCGGCCTTGATCACGACCGCCTCGACACGGTCGCCGACCTTCAGCCCCTCCAGCTCGGACTTCTCCATCAGCGCCTCGGTCTTCCCCCCGATCGACACGAGGACGACGTCGGGGGTGACGCCGGCGATGGTGCCGAGGACGGTCTCTCCCTCCACGAGCTTCTTGCGGGAGGCGGCCTCGTCGGCTTTCAGTGCGTCCTCGAAGGCGCGGCGGTCCGCGGCTTCGGGGGTCTCCAGGACGGTCATGGCGGCGGATTCGGTCACGGATCAGACTCCTTCCCGCAGGCGTCGTCCCGGCGGCGAGCCTCTTCGGGCGCAGTCGGGTGGCGGGAGGCGGCATTCTATCCGATGGCGCGGCCGGGTCCGGTGATTGACGTAATATGGCCCAGAGGTTGCTCTGCGCTCGCGGGAATCGCGGCGCGGAAGCTTCAAATGTCCGATCAGGCCGTTCTCGTCGACCCGGCTGCCCCGATGCCTGCGGCGCTCGCTTCGGCGCTCGCCGGCCTGTCGCCCAGCCGGGAAGAGCTCCGGCGGTGGTACGCCCTGATGCACATGGCCCGGACCCTCGACGACAAGGCGCCGAACTTCCTGAAGCAGGGGCTCGGCTGGTCGTACCACGCTCCATGCGCCGGCCACGAGGGCATCCAGATCGCCCTCGGGACGACCTTCCGCCCCGGGCGCGACTGGCTCTTTCCGTACTACCGCGATCTCGCGACCTGTCTCGCCGCGGGGATCACCCCCGAGGAGATCGTGCTGAACGGCATGTCGAAGGCGACCGATCTCGCTTCGGGAGGCCGCCACATGTCGAACCACTTCGCGAAATTCGCGCTCCGGATCCAGAACGTCTCCTCGTCCGTGGCGAATCACGCCCAGCACGCGGTCGGCCTCGCGCGCGCCCTCAAGACGTACGGCGAGGACGGGACCGTCTTCTGCTCCATCGGCGAGTCGGCCACCTCCGAGGGCTATTTCTACGAGGCGGTCAATGGCGCTTCGCGCGAGAAGCTCCCCGTCGTCTTCGTGGTCCAGGACAACGGCTACGGCATTTCCGTGCCGAAGAGCGAGCAGACGGCCAACCCGATCGCCTCAAACAACTTCCGCGGCTTTCTCAATCTGAAGATCCTGATCTGCGACGGGAAGGACCTGTTCGCATCGGTCCGCGCGCTGCGCGAAGCCGTGGACTTCGTGAAATCGGGGGACGGGGCGGCGATCGTCCACGCCGATTGCGTCCGGATCCACTCCCATTCCAACTCCGACCGGCACGAGCTCTACCGTTCGGCGGAGGAGCTGGCCGCCGCCGCCGCCCTCGACCCGCTGCCGAGGCTCCGCCGCCTCCTGATCGAGGGGGGCGCCTTCTCCGAAGGGGAGATCGCCGAGATCGAGGCCCGGAACCGGAAAGCCTACGAGGACGCCGTCGACCGCGCGCGGAAAGCCCCCGATCCGAAGCCGGAGTCGATCTTCGACTTCGTGACGCCCGCGGCGTGGGTCCCCCCGGGCGACGGTCTCGCGGCCGTCGCCGTCACGCCGCCTCGCGAGGACGCGCCGGAGATGACGCTCCTCCAGGCTCTCAACACGACCCTGAAGGAGCTTTTCCGCGAGAACCCCGACACGTTCCTCTGGGGGCAGGACGTGGCCAACCGGGAGAAGGGGGGCGTCTTCAACGTCACCAAGGGAATGCAGAAGGAGTTCGGCCGGCGGCGGGTCTTCAACGCGCCCATCGCGGAGGACTTCATCCTCGGCACGGCCGGCGGCTTCTCGCGTCTCTCGGAGAAGATCCGCATCGTCGTCGAGGGGGCGGAGTTCGCCGACTATTTCTGGCCGGCGGCCGAGCAGATGGTCGAGCTGTCGCACGACTCCTGGAGGTCGAACGGACAGTTCGTCCCGAACGTGACCGTCCGGATCGCCTCCGGCGGCTACATCGGCGGCGGCCTCTACCACTCGCAGAACATCGAGGGGTGG
>JBLMYG010000149.1:0-4798 GCA_050258155.1 Acidithiobacillales bacterium | reverse complement strand
CGTCTCCCGGAGTCCGGCTCGAGGAGCCCCTCGACGATCCTGAGGAGAGTCGTCTTCCCGGCACCATTCCGCCCCACGAGGCCGACGACCCGGCCCGGGTCGTGCTGCCACGTCGCGTCCGTCAGGACGTCTTTCGTCCCGAAGCTCTTCGAGACGTTCTCCAGCCGATAGAGCACCGGGCGAGGATAGCGAAGGAGGCGCCGCGGCGCTTCATCAGCCAGGGACAGGCGCGGCAGCCCGGAAGAGGTGGCGGGTCGGCACCCACCGCGGCACTCGGCGGCAGTAGCTCCCGTACTCGCGGCCGAATTGTTTCCTGAGCGTCGGCTCCTCGTAAAGGACGACGAAGAGGTGGAAGCCGGCGAGGACCGGGAACCAGTAGACGACGAGCTCGCCCGAGCTGAAAACGACCGCTTCGCCAAGGACGATGTTCAGGACGGCCACGTACATCGGGTTCCGGACGAACCGGTAGAGGCCGCTGGCGACCAGATGTCTCGGCGGGTCGAGAGGGAACGGGGTGCCGCGTCCGCGGCGCGCAAAGGCGACGACGCAGTCAAGGAGCCGCCACACCACCCGCAATCAGAAGCAGCCCGCACGCCGGGAAGCCGAGCGAAGCGAGGGAGGGCCAGCGGGGCGGCGCCCCGCGCGTGAGGAGGACGAGGTAGGGAAACCCTCCCACCATCATCCCCGGGATAGCGACGAGGAAGAGAAGATCCTTGAGCCAGATCATCGCTCCGACTCTACGCGCGTCGCGCCCGCCGGAAGACCTGTATCGCGCGTGTCGAGCCGGGAGACGACTCCACCCCTCCGTCACGTCGCAAAGAAGAGAGAGGCGTCGATCTGTCGTCGAGCGTCAGTCCGCCGCCCGCGCCACGAGCGATTTTCGGATTTTCTCCCGCCATTCCCCGCCGGCTTTGAGCGCCGCCGGAACGTCCACCGTCTGCCAGCTCCGGCCGTCCCAGAGGACCCGCCCGTCGACGATGGTGAGCGAAACGTCGCTCTCCTTGGCGGCGTAGACGAGGGTCGAGACGACGTCGTAGACGGGGCTCGTCCGCGGTTCGTTCAGGTCGACGGCGATCAGGTCCGCGGCCTTTCCCGGCTCGAGCGAGCCGGTGATCCTTTCGAGCCCGAGCGCCTTCGCCCCCTCCACCGTGGCCATCCGAACGAGCACTCGGGCGGGGAGGACCGTCGGGTCGAGGGCCGTCACCTTCGCCAGCTTGCCGGCGAAGTCCATCGCCTCCCACATGTCGAGGTCGTCGTTCGAGCCGGCCACGCCGTCCGTCCCGAGGGCGACCGTCACGCCGGCCGCCCGGGCGGCCACGACGGGCGCCACGCCCGACCCGAGCTTCATGTTCGACTCGGGGTTGTGGGAAAGAGCCACTTTTCGCCCGGCGAGGATCTTGATGTCGGCCGCGTCCAGCCAGACACCGTGGGCGATCACGACGCGAGGCCCGAGGAACCCGATCGACTCGAGCCATTGCACCGGCGTTTTCCCATGGTTTTCCCTGATCAGCTTCTGCTCGTCCTTCGTCTCGGAGACGTGGATCAGGATCGGGGCGCCGAACTCGTCGGCCAGGGACCTCGCGGCGAGGAGCGTTTCCTTCGAGCAGGTGTAAGGCGCGTGGGGCGCGACGGCGGGCGTGATCCGGCGGTTTCCCTTCCACCTCTCGAGGAAGGCCCGAGTCACCTTCTCCGTCTCGACGAGTGTGGCGTGACCGGGCGCCGCGACGTCGAGCCACGTTTCGCCGAGGACGGCCCTCAGGCCGCATGCCTCCACGGCGGCCGCGACGTCCGTCTCGTAGTAATACATGTCGGCGAAGGTCGTCGTCCCCCCACGGATCATCTCGGCGCAGCCGAGCGTCGTCCCCACTTTGACGAATTCCGGCGAGACGTTTCTCGCCTCGGCCGGGAAGATCGACTTCTGAAGCCATTCCATCAGCGGCTCGTCGTCGGCGATGCCGCGCATCAGGCACATCGCGGCGTGCGTGTGCGTGTTCACGAGACCCGGCATCACGACGCTCGAGAGACGGGAGATTCTCTCCTTCGGTCGAAAGCGGGACAGCAGGTCGTCCGGACTTCCGACGGCCACGATCTTGCCGTCCAGGACGGCGACCGCCCCGGGAGAAAGGAGCCGGTCCGCGACGTCCATCGTCAGAACGTGCTGCGCCGTGACGAGGAGATCGACCGGGGTTTTCACCGGAGAGTTCTTCTTAGAAGGCGCGGGAAGGGTCTCGCCACCCGCCAGCGGCGGTGCCGCGAGGGCCAGCACCAGGCACAGCATCGCGAGAGCCACGGCGTCGATCGCCCGATGCAGCCTCCCGAATGCCCTATTCACCTTAGAAGATCGTCTCTCTTCGGACCTCACCTTCCGCATCACCGCCGCGCCTGTCTCTTCAGGAGGGCAGCGCGCGGAGCGGTGCCCGGCCGGCCGTCCGGGGGCGCCTCGCCGGTCCGGCCTGTGCCGATCGCCTCGACGAGGCCGCTGACGAGCCGAACGAACCGGAGCATCACCCGCTGCGTCGTGGAGAGCACCTCGTCGTGGCCCAGCTTCCTCCCGGAGACGCCGGCCGCCATGTTCGTGATGCACGAGATCCCGACGATGCCGACCCCCATCTGGCTCAGGGCGAGGACCTCGGGAACCGTGGACATCCCGACGGCGTGGGCGCCGAGCTTCCGGAAGGCGCGGATCTCCGCCGGGGTCTCGAACGACGGCCCGTGCAGGCCGACATAGACGCCGCGCCGGAGAGGGATCCGCTCCCGCCGCGCCACCCGGAGCGCCACCCTGCGGAGGTCCCTCCGGTAGGCGTCGGTCATGTCCGGGAAACGGGGACCGAGGTCTTCGTCGTGCGGCCCGATGAGGGGATTCGTGCCCGTGAAGTTGAGATGGTCCTCGATGAGCATCAGGTCGCCCGGACGGAGCGACCGGGAGATGCCGCCCGCCGCGTTCGTGACGATGACGTCGCGGCAGCCGACGAGCCCGAGAACGCGTGTCGGAAAGACCACGAGCGACATGGGGTGTCCCTCGTAGAAATGGACGCGGCCCGACAGGACGACCACCGGGACGCCACGAACCCGGCCGCAGACGAACTTCCCCGCGTGTCCCTCCACGGCGGCGGCCGGAAAACCCGGGATCTCGGAGTAGGGGATCGTCAGCGCGTCCGTCATCTGCTCGGCGAAGCCGCCGAGGCCCGACCCCAGGATGACGCCGACGGCCGGGGGCTCGGGGAGCCGCTCCTGAAGCCATTCGGCGGCGGCTTTCAGACTGGCATCCATCGTCTCCACCTCACGAAAGGATCCCGGCGATCGTGGCGGTCATGAAGGTCGCCAGCGAGCCGCCGAGGAGAGCCCAGAGCCCGAGCCGGGCGATGTCGCTCTTCCGCGTCGGCGCCAGACCCCCGATCCCCCCGATCTGGATGCCGATGGAGGCGAAGTTCGCGAAGCCGCAGAGGGCGAACGACGCGATGAGCCGCCCCTTCGCCGTCCACTCCGAGAGCGGGATCTTCGACATCTCCGCATACGCGACGAACTCGTTGATGACCGTCTTGAAGCCGATCAGTCGGGCCACCTTGTCGCAGTCGACGGCCGGGACGCCCATCATCCACGCGAGGGGCCAGAGGGCCTTCGAAAAGAGCCACTGGAGGGTGAGCTCCGGAAAGCCGAGCAACCCCCCGCACCAGGAGAGGATGCCGTTGAAGAGGGAGATCAGAGCGATGAAGGCGATCAGCATCCCGCAGATGTTGATGGCGAGCGTCACCCCCTGCGAGGCGCCCGCGGCCGCCGCCTCGATGACGTTCGCCTGCTCCCGCTCGATCCTGACCTTCACGCTGCCGGCGGTCAGCGGCGTGTCGACCTCCGGCCGGAGGATCTTCGCGATGACGATCGTGGCCGGCGCCGCCATGACCGATGCCGTGATCAGGTAGCTGGCCGGGATCCCCATCGCCACGTACGCGAGAAGGACCGCCCCGGAGATGTGCGCCAGCCCACCCGTCATCATCGTCAGAAGCTCCGAGCTCGTCATCTTCGGGATGTAAGGCGCCACGATGATCGGAGCCTCGGTCTGGCCGATGAAGATGTTGGCCGCGACCGCCAGCGATTCTGCCCCCGACACCTTCAGTAGCTTCGTCATGACGACGGCGAAGAGCTGGACGACCCGCTGCATGACGCCGAGGTAGTAGAGGATGGTGAAGAAAGAGCAGATGAAGATGACGATCGGCATCACCTTGAAGGCGAAGATGAAGGGCGTGAAGTCGACGCCCGTGGCCTTGCTGATCTTCCCCATCACATCGGGCTGCGCCAGCCACGAGAAGACGAACTCGGCCCCTTTGTCGGAATAGGCGATCGCCCCGGTGATGCCGTCCGAAAACGACTTGAGCCCCGCGGCTCCAGAGGGCCAGGCGATGACCAGCCCGCCCAGGGCGAACTGGAGGATCACGCCCCAGACGACCGTGCTCCACCGGATCTTCGACCGGGCCTTCGACAGGGCGAAGGCCGCCCCGAGGATGACGGCGAGGCCGACGAGCCCCGTGAACCGCTCCAAGCTCTCCTCCCCGATGGAAACCGCGTGAACGGCGAAGGATAACCCGGCGCGTCCGTCGCGCCGCGAGGGATCCTGGCGCCCCAAATGCGCCCATCATTCCAGCGCTACTTCTTGCCCGGGGGCGCGCTCCGCCTCAGCTCGTCGAACCATCCGAGGACGACGGCGAGTGTCTTCGGAGCCGAGTCCCGCTCCACGCTCCGCGTCATCACGAACCGCCCGCCGTCGGGGGCGATGTCGTAGTCGGCCAGATTTCCCAGCTCGAAT
>JBLMYG010000148.1:0-8560 GCA_050258155.1 Acidithiobacillales bacterium | reverse complement strand
CCCGACCGCCTGACGCCGACGCTCTAGCCCTGACTAGACCCCCGTCCCCCTCAGGACCGTCACGACGGTGCGGATGAGGATGAAGAGGTCGAGAAAAGGGCTCCAGTGGAAAAGGTAGCCGAGGTCGTACCGGAGCTTTACGTCGGGCTTCGTGGCGTAATCGCCCATGACCTGTGCCAGCCCCGTGATGCCAGGCTTCAGAGCGAGGCGAAGGCGGTAGGCGGGGACCTCGCGCTCGAACTCGGCCACGAACTCCGGACGCTCGGGGCGCGGGCCGACGAGGCTCATCGTGCCGGAGACGACGTGGAGGAGCTGCGGCAGCTCGTCGAGGCGAGTCCGCCGCAGGAACCGCCCGACGAGCGTCGTTCGCTCGTCGTCGGGCGCCGCGAGCGTCGGGCCGGTCGCCTCTTCGGCCGCGCGGCGCATCGTCCGGATCTTCCAGAGGGAGAACTCCTTTCCGTGGATCCCCACCCGCTTCTGCCGAAGCCACGGAGCGCCGGGGCTCTCCATCGCCACCGCCGCGCTGACGGCCGCGAGAAACGGGAGGGAGAGGACGAGAAGCGCCGTTCCGAGCGTCAGGTCGACGGCCCGGCGGAAGATCGAGGCGGCCCGCCCGGCGGCGCGGGTCGAGACGGGCGTGAGCGGAAGGTCGCCGAGGCTTCGGGTGACGACCCGGCTGGCGACGATGTCGGCGAGGCCCGGGAGAATCCAGAGCGTGAAGTCGTGCTCGAGGCTCCGCTCGAGAAGGCCCACGAGGATCAGCCGGTCCTCGGGACGAGACGACGCGAAGACGAGATCCACCGGCCCGTCGTCCGCGAGGAGCGCTTCCAGCCCTCCCCGCGAGATGAGGGCCCCCTCGTCGCCGGCCTTCGGGCGGAGAAACGTCAGGTCTTCGCGATGAAGAAGGAGACGGTGGCCCGTTATCTCTCCCGCCCCCAGCGCCGAGGCTGCACGGCGGGCGTCCTCGCCGCCCCCGAGGATGATGACGGGGCGGATGCCGATCGGGACGAGCCTACCCGCCACGAGGCGCCAGATCTCGAGGAAGAGCCAGAGGGCAGGGACGAACAGAATGAGAACGGTCCGCGGCACGGCCCGGCCGAGCGCGAAGAAGAGGACCACGAGGGCCGCCGATGCGAGAAGCGCCGAGACGAGGAGCCCTCCGCGCTCCCGGATCGAAGCCGCTGGCTCGTCGTACGTCCCCGCGAGGGACGTCGAGAGGAGCGCGGAGGCCGCAACGCCGAGGAGCCACGGGAAGAGATCCAGGGTGAGCTTCTCGCCGGGGAGGAGCGACTCCGTGAGAGGCAGGGGGACGTGGCGGCGCAGCCAGACGACGGCAGCGAACGCGAGGCAGGCGACGAGGGCGTCTCCCGTCATCAGGAGCAACGTCCGCCCGGCCACCCCCCGGGGCTTCACGTCGCGACCTCGCGCGCCCGCCGGTAGCCGTCCTGGAGCGCGGCGATGGCGAGACGTCGGTCGGCCCTCGCCTCGACCCAGGACCGGCCCCGCGCCCCCTCGGCCGCCGCCGCCGTCGCGTCCAGGAGGCAATCGACGAGGCCCCGGGCGAGGTCACGGGCCGACGACGCGATCCGCGCGGGGGGTGGCGCGCCGTCAGAGACGGCCCGGGCCACGACCTCCTCGGACGCGACGACGGCACAGCCGGCCTCGAACGCCTCGAAGAGCTTGTTCGGCGTCCCCGTTCCGAGCGCCACCGGAACGGCCACGGCGCGGGCGCGCCGGAGAAAGGCCGCCATGTCGGGCACGGGACTCGTCACCTCGATCCCGTCGCGCCCGTGGAGGCGCGTGAGTTCCGCGGGCGCGTCGGCGCCTCCAAGAGCGAGACGCGCCTCGGGCACTGCCGACCGAACAGCGGGCCAGATCTCCTTCACGAGCCTTCTTGCCGCGAGGCGGTTGGGACGGTACCGGAGCCGCCCCGTGAAGGCCACGATCGGTTCCCGCTCGGCCCCGGGCCGAGGGCCGATGACGACGCCATTCGGGACGGCGACGGTCCCCTCTGGCAGGTGGCGGGCGTCGAAAGGAGCCGTGGCGAAGAGGACGCCCCCTGTCGTCGCCGCCGTCCGCTCCACCCTCTCGAGCCGGACGGCCTCGACGCGCCAGTAGAGTCGGCGCCAGACGGCGGGATCCTCCGCCGCCGCCTGCCGGCCCGCGGCTCCCAGCGCGTCCACGAAGTCGAGAACCAGCGGTGCGGCGGGGAGCGCTCCGGCCACATGCGGCCAGAGCCGCTGCGGCAGCAGAACGACGACGAGGTCGGCCGCCCCCGCGGACGAGAGGGCCTCCCGCCACGCCCCGGCGAAAAGAGCGGACTGGAGAGGCGCCCCGCAGACTGCGGCCTCGAGGAGCGCGGCTGGTCGCCGCCAGAGCGAGAGCCGCACCGGAAGAACTCGGGAGGCGCCGGCCACCGCCGGCGCGGCGTGGCCGGGCGGGCTGCCGCCCAGAAGCGACACCTCATAGCCGGCCTCACGAAGCGCCGTGAGGTGAAGCCCGGCCCGGAGGCGGTCCCCCGTGAAGCCGGTGCCGGGAAGGCGCGGCACGACGAGCAGCGCCCTCACGCGTCCGGCCTCGCGCGATGCCATGCGCCCGGAGCCCGGATCGCGCGCCCCATGGCCCGCAGCCAGACGACGAGATACCGGGCGAGGTCGCCCGGCTCGACCGGCGGGATCTCGGACGGGTAGCCGAGGACCGTCCGTGCGGCGAGGACGCCGAGCCCCTCGAAGACGAGCCCCGCTTTGGAGAGCAGCGACGCCAGGAGCGCCGGGAGGAGAGCGGCGCTGTCGGCGGCGCGCCCCGTCAGAGAGAGGATGGCCAGCCTCGCGTCGGCAAGGAGCGCGACGAGCACGAGAATGGAGAGAACGAGCGCGCGGGGCCGGAGCCAGAGGTCGGCCGCGAGGACCATGGCCGCTCGCGGACTCGACGCGGCGAGGCGCGCGAGGTCGGACGCTCCGGTCAGAAGCAGCTTCAGGTGGCCCCCGAGCCAGCGGGCCCGCGGGCGCGACATCGCCCCCGCGCCCCCCTCCGCCTCGTCGAACGCGAAGGGGGAGGAGAGGGCACGGATCCTGACGCCACGCGCAACGAGGCGCAGCGTCGCCTCGGAGTCTTCGGCCGTCGTCCGGTGCGCGGCGGCCGGCCCCTCGAGCCACGCCTCCGGGGTGAAGCCCATCGCCTTCCCCCGGAGCCGCACGGGGAGGGCTTCGGCGTCCCGGGCCAGGTCCTCCACGCGGGTGGCGACGGCGAGCGAGAAGGCTTCGACACGCGCGGGCCCCGGGGCCGGGACCCCCGCGGGCCGGACCGGAAGCTGGAAGGCCGACGTCCCCTCGGGGATCAGGAGGCTCGAGAAGAAGCCCTCCTGAAGCCGCATGTCGGCGTCGAAGACCATCACGAAGTCCTCTTCCTTCAAGGACTCCGGGCGCGCGCCGAGGAGGCTCTCCGTTGCGAAGGCGAGCGCTTTCCCCTTCGACGGTCCCGCGGGCGTCTTCACGAGAAACTGGACCTCCTCGAGGGAGAGAGCCGCTTCAGCCGCCGGGTCCGCTCCGTCCAGGACGACGATGAGGTCGAGGCGTACCTCCGACGCCCGGGCCTCGCGCGAAAGGTCGCGGCAGAGGGGAAGCATCCTGGATCCTTCCGCGCGTGCCGGGATCAGGACGAGGACGCGGCGCGGCTTCTCCCCCCTGGCGATCCCGGGACGGAACGCTGCCGCCCGCCGCCACCTCCCGAAGGCGTCGAGGGCAGGCGGCACCGACGCCGCCGCGAGCGCCAGAAAGAGCTGTGCCGCGGGATCCACACGCTCATCGTAGCGGACGACGCCGCGGGAAGCCGGATGATGCATCGCACCGCATAGCGACGACGCGCCGTCAAGGGAACAGGGGGGCCGGAGAGACGGAACGTCACCCTTCCCGGCGCGCGCTACCCCATGTGGGGCACGTTCATCTCGACGCGACGGTCGTCCCACATGAGCGAAGGGTATCTGTCGATGTTCCTCAGTCCCGTGGCCACCGCGTTCCGGTAGTCCGCGGCGCCGAAGCTCACGCCGTCATTGAAAGCCGTACGCCCGCCCCGTACGAAGTTGAGCAGCCGCGTCACGCCCCACGTGTCGACGCCTTTGCTGATCAGTGTGACCACGTCCGGAAGAGCCGAAAGCGGATCCAGGAGATGGATGTCTCCCTCGTAACCCAGCTGCCTCAGCAGGTCTTCATTCAGATTGAAGATGCTCGCGTTGGCAGCCCTATCCGTCCTTCTGTCCTTGTCCGCGTCGCGCAGGGACGGCGTTAGCGTGGTTGTCTCGATCATGGCCATGGCCATCATGAGCGCACGCCGCTCGTCGCCGATTCGACTGACCTCGAAGGCGTTCCGGAGCTGTCTCTTGTTGGCCCTCAGGGCGTTGCCGTACGAGACGATCCTGAAAGGCTTGTCGGCCGGCGTCGTCGGAAGCAGAAGCGTCCAGTAGATCGTCATGGTCACCACTCCTGTGGGCTCGTCGGGCTCAGACCATCGGGGCGTCGGCTTCTTTTGTTGAGTTTAAGCCACTGAGAGGGGAGCCAGCGGCCGGCCGGCGTTCGACGGTCACGTAGTCGGGCTCGCAACAGGGCTCTAGAATTGCCCGCGATGGAGGAGCTCGAGAGGACGGGGATCGCCGGCCTCGACGAGCTGATCGGCGGCATTCCGCGAGGGAGCCGGAACCTGCTGGTCGGCCCGCCGGGGAGCGGAAAGACGACCTTCGCCATGCAGTTTCTCTGGACGGGGCTCCAGTCGGGCAAGACGGTCTCCTTCGATTCGATCGATCGGCCCTGGACGCACGTGCGCCCGTACTTCCTCTCCTTCGGATGGGACATCCGGCCGCACGAGGCGGAAGGGCGCCTCATTCCCATCCAGGCGTACCCACACTTCGACCCCTACCCCCGCGATCCCCACGTCCGTTACTTCGACCTCGCCGACTTCGAGGAGATGAGAACGATCGACCTGGAGCTGTCGGCCAGGGGGGTCTCGCGTTTCGCCGCCGGAGACACCCTCGAGCATGTCTTCACGGAGCTGGACGAGGAGCAATGGAGGAAGATCGAGGACTGGACCATCAACTGGTGTCACCACGACCGGATCACAAACCTGGACACCATGTCCGAGGTGGCCGAGCGCGACCCGGTCACGAACCGGATGAAGGACTACAGCTTCTACACGGCCCACGACATCTTTCGCTTTCGCGTGCGGGAGGTGGACGGGCGGATGCGGAGGGAGCTGCGCATCGAGAAGATGGAGGGCGTCGCCCACCCGCTCGACTGGCTCCCCTTCGAGATCGGCCCCGGAGGAATCCGCCTCCTCTGACGGCCGAGGGCTCTCCGGCCGGCTCTACTTCCTTGACTGGGCGTCGACGACGCCGAAGGCGGCCATGTTCACGATGTCGGCCACCTCGACGCCGCGCTGCAGAACGTGGACCGGCTTCCCCATTCCCATCAGGATCGGGCCGATCGCCTCGGCCTTCGCGAGCCTCCAGACCAGCTTGTAGGCAGCGTTGGCGCTCTGCAGCTCGGGGAAGACGAGGACGTTCGGCGGGCCCTTGAGGGCCGCCCACGGATATTCCGTCTTCAGGAACTCAGGGAGGACGGCCGTGTCGGCCTGCATCTCGCCGTCACACTCGAGGTCCGGACGGCGCTGCCTCACGATCTGGACCGCCTCGCGCACCTTGTCCGTCTCGGGGGAGCGGGTCGAGCCGAAGTTCGAGAAGGCGATCATGGCCACGCGCGGCGTGATGTTGAAGAGCCTCGCCACGCCGGCCGACTGGATCGCGATCTCCGCGAGGTCCTCGGCCGTCGGGTTGATGTTGACCGTCGTGTCCGCGAAGAAGAAGACGCGCTCCTGGAGGATCAGGATGAAGAGGCCCGAGACCCGCGTCGCCTCGCGCGCCATGCCGATCGTCTGGAGCGCCGGCCGGATCGTCTCCGGGTAGTACGTCGTCAGGCCGGAGAGCGCCACGTCGGCGTCCCCCTCGGCGACCATCATGGGTGCGAAGTAGTTCCGGACGCGCATCATGTGATGGGCGTCTTCCTTGGTCACGCCCTGGCGCTTCCGCTTCTCCCAGAAGTCCTCGACGTACGTTCGGAACCTCGGGTGCTCCTCCGGGTCGATGACCGTGACGGGCGCCTTGAGGTCGAGTTGCTTGAGCGCCGCCTCCGCCTTCTTTCCGCGGGAGAGGAGGATCGGCAGCGCGATCCCCTCCTCCGCGATGATCTTGGCAGCTCGCTGGACCTTGGGGTGGTCTCCCTCGGCGAGGACGATCCGCTTGGGGCTGGAGCGCGCCTTCTCGTGAATGATCTGCATGAAGGAGCGGGCCCGCGAGAGCATTCCCTCCAGCTTCGCGCGGTAGGCCTCGATGTCGTCGATCGGCAGCCGGGCCACACCGCTCTGGGCGGCCGCCTCGGCGACCGCGGGCGCCACCCACATCAGGACGCGCCAGTCGAACGGCTTCGGGATCAGGTACTCCCGGCCGAACCGGAACCCCTCCACGCCGTACGCGCGGGCGACGGAGTCGGGGACGTCCTCCTTGGCGAGGGCCGCCAGCGCCCTGGAGGCGGCGAGCTTCATCGCCTCGTTGATCTGCGTGGCCCGGCAGTCGAGCGCCCCCCGGAAGATGAACGGAAAGCCGAGGACGTTGTTGACCTGATTCGGAAAGTCCGAGCGACCGGTCGCCATCAGGACGTCGGGGCGCGCTGCTTTGGCCTCGTCGGGGAGGATCTCGGGCACGGGATTCGCCATGGCGAAGATGATCGGGTTCTTCGCCATCCTCTTGATCATGGCGCCCGTCACGAGCCTGGCCGCCGAGACGCCGATGAAGGCGTCGGCCCCCTCCAGCGCCTCGGCGACGGTCCGCTTCTCGGTGTCGCGGGCGAACTTCGCCTTGTAAGGGTTCATGTTCTCGGTCCGGCCCGTGTAGATGACACCGGTCCGGTCGACCATCAGGATGTTCTCCAGCCGGACGCCGTACGTGACGTAGAGGTTCGCACAGGCGATGGCCGCCGCGCCCGCGCCGGAGAAGATGACCCTCACGTCCTCGATCTTCCGGTTCGTCAGCTCGAGCGCGTTCAGGAAGGCGGCGGCGGAGATGATGGCGGTGCCGTGCTGGTCGTCGTGGAACACGGGGATGTTCATCCGGGCCTTCAGCTTCTCCTCGATGTAGAAGCATTCGGGCGCCTTGATGTCCTCCAGGTTGATGCCGCCGAAGGTCGGCTCGAGGCGGGCCACGACCTCCACGAGCATGTCGGGGTCCTTCTCGTTCAGCTCGATGTCGAAGACGTCGACGTCGGCGAACCTCTTGAAGAGGACCCCCTTCCCCTCCATGACCGGCTTTGCGGCCTGGGCCCCGATGTCGCCGAGGCCGAGGACGGCCGTGCCGTTGGAGACGACGGCGACGAGGTTTCCCTTCCCGGTGTATTCGTAGGCGAGCTCCGGATCCCTCGCGATCTCGAGGCACGGCTCGGCCACGCCGGGCGTGTACGCGAGCGAGAGGTCACGCTGCGTGGCGCAAGGCTTGGACGCGACGACTTCGAGTTTTCCCTTGCGCCCGGACGAGTGGTAGTCCAGAGCATCCTGCTTGTCGTTGGCCATCTCTTCTTCCTTCCGCGCGCATTCTACGCAGCAGACGGGGCCGCGTCTCGCGGGTCCCCGGCATCGGGCGGCACGGCTGCCGCCCGAAGCGCGCGAACGTTGTACGCTTCCGCCGTGCACCCGCTTCGATCCTGGGAGGCGCTCTTCGTCGCGCTCCTCTGCGCAGTGACCGTCGGCGTCACGTGGGCGCATCAGCGCGGCGACTCCCCGACGTTCGACGAGCCGATCCATCTCTTCGCGGGACACGAGTACGCCGCGGAGGGGACCTACTGGCTGAATCTCGAGCACCCGCCGCTCCTGAAGCTCCTCGCCGGAGCCTCTCTCGGAACGTCCGGCGTCCGGACGCCGTCACGGGGGGCTCCGGGGCCGATCGCCCTCGAGCGCCATTTCTCCGCCTGCTTCACGACCTGGCTCTACGGAAACACCGTCCCCGCCGACGTCCTCCTCGACCGGGGACGGCGGCCCTTCCCCTGGCTCCTCGCCCTCCTCGTGGTCTGTGTCTGGGCGTCGGCACGCGCTCTCCACGGTCCCGGCCCCGCCCTTCTCGCGGCCGGGCTCATCGCTTTCGAGCCGACGTTCGTGGCGCACGCGGGGATCATCCACACCGACGTCGGCGCCGCGCTCACGATGACGGCGGCCACCGTTCTCGCCCTCTTCGCGGTCGAGAAAGGACACATCGCGTGGTGGGCCGCCGCGGGTTGCGCGCTCGGCGTCGCTCTCGCGTCGAAGTTCACGGCCGCGCTTCTGATCCCTCTCTTCCCGCTCCTGCCGCTCGTCCAGGCCGCCGCGGGGCGGCCGCGCCCCGAGGCGCGCCGCGTCGTCTGCGGACTCCTCGGCTCGCTTCTCGCGCTCGGCGCGGCGTTCGCCGTCCTCTGGGGGGTCTACGCCTGGTGCCTCCGGAACATGCCGCCCGCGGAAGCCGAAGGGGCCGTTCGCATCTTCCTCTCCGGACGGC
>JBLMYG010000147.1:0-3595 GCA_050258155.1 Acidithiobacillales bacterium | reverse complement strand
CCGGATCTTCTTTCGTCGCTCGACGACGTCGCGGGCTCGGGAGATCCGGACCTGATCGCCGTCGGGTTCATTTCCTACGAAGCGGGAGTCTTCCTCGAAGGGTCCACGGAGCTCTTCAGGCTGCCGGAGGGTACGCCTTTGGCCTCTTTCGGCGTCTTCCGACTGCGCGACGCTGCACGAAGCGCTCTCGCGAATCCGAAATCCGGATTCACATTCGCAGAAGGATCCCGGGCGACGCCGCAGGCGTCGCTCTCTCCCGAAGAATGGGCAGAGCGCGTGGAGACGATCCGCGCCGGCATCGCCCGGGGTGACGTCTATCAGGTGAATCTGACGCGCCGGACCCGCCTCCGTGCGAGCGGAGAGCCATTCGCACTCGCCGAGGTCCTCTTCCGGGAAAACGCCGTCCCGTACGCCCTGACGCTGGCTGAAGAGGGCTGGGCCGTCGTGGCGAACTCCCCCGAGCTTTTCCTCGACGCCGACTTCGCCGGGGGCCGGGCGGCCAGCGCGCCGATCAAGGGGACCGTCGCCCGCGGTCGGACGCCGCTCGAGGATGCAGAGGCCGCGAGGCGTCTCCATGCCTCGGCCAAGGACGCCGCAGAGCACGTGATGATCGTGGACCTGATCCGGAACGATCTCGGGAGAGCGGCCGTGCCCGGCGGCGTCGCCGTGTGGCCGTTCCGGGCACTGAAGACGTTCCGGCACCTTCATCATCTCGAATCGACCGTGAGGGCGTGCCTCGCCGCCGGCGTCCGTCCCTCGGATCTCCTCAGAGCCAGCCTTCCAGGGGGCTCGATCACCGGCGCCCCGAAGCGGGCGGCGCTCCGCTTCATCCGGGAGTCGGAGCCCTGCGCGCGCGGCGCCTACACCGGAGTCGCCGGCTATGTCCGGGGCGGGGGACGGGCGGTCTTCTGCGTCGCGATCCGGACCGTGATCCTCCACGACGGCTTCGCCGACCACCACGCCGGGGGAGGGATCGTCTGGGACTCCGACGCCGCGGCCGAGTGGGCGGAGACGGAGACGAAGTCGGTCGAGTTCGCGGCGGCACGGGGGGGACTTCGCGGAATCGGGAGAGAATCCGGCGGATGAGACGCCCGCCGGACGTCCCCTTCGATGCGCCCGCGGTGGAGCGTGGCGCCGGGTTCTTCGAGACGGTCCTTCTTTCGGGGAGGCGCGCCTGTCTCTGGGAACCCCACCTCGCGCGGCTCTACGGGACGCTCCGGCGCTTCGGCCTTCCCGAGCCGAGCCGGCAGGCCCTCGAGGCGGCGGCACGGGAGGCTCTGGACGATGCTCGTCCGTCGCCCGGCGAGGAACGAGGTCTTCGCCTCGCGTGGATCGCCGTCGCCGCGGATCTGGACGCCGACTCCTCGTGGCGGCTGGACGTCTCGATCCGGCCGGTTCCCGAGACGACCCTGCGGCGCCGAAAGGGAGCCCGCGTCGTGACCCTTCCGGCAGATCTTCGCCGCGACTCTCCCGACGTGAAATCGACGAGCTACTTCGCCGCCGTTTACGGCCTCCGCGTCGCCGTCCGGAAGGGGGGCGACGAAGGGCTCTTCACCGACGCCGAGGGAACCTACGTCGAGGGGACGTCGACGTCGCTTCTGGCATGGAACGGCGGCCTCCCCGCGCGCGCCGCAAACGGCGCCCTCCCGAGCGTGACCGCCGCGGCGTTTCTCGAAGGGGGCGAGGTCTGCCTCCCCCTCACCGCCGAGCTTCTCCGGGCAGGGGCCCTCCTCTGCGGCTCCCTCACCCTCGCGGCCCCGATCGCCTTCCTGGACGGGACGCGGTGCCTCGTTCCCGCCGCCATGGCGGACCGGGCCCGCGACTTCAACCGACGGCTCCTCTCGGAGCCGTCTTTGGGCACTATGCTGTGAGCCGCCGCTTATGAGAAAGACATCGGTCCGACGCGCCTCCAGGAAGACGGAAACGGAATCGGCAGTTCTCTTCACCGGGTTTCCCGGCTTCATCGGAGCGCGGCTCATCCCGCGCCTCCTCGAGCTCCGCCCCGACGTCCGCTGTGCCTGCCTCGTCCAGGAAAAGTTCCTGAACCCGGCGCGCGCGGCGGCCGAAGAGATGGCCGCGAAGCATCCGGCCGCGCGGGAGCGCCTCGACCTCGTGGTCGGCGACATCACCGCGCCGGGCCTCGGCCTTCCGCAGAGCGAGGCGAAGGCGCTCCGCAGGATCCTGACGGGGTGCTACCACCTCGCCGCGGTCTACGATCTCGCCGTGGCCCGCGACGTGGCCCTCCGGATCAACGTCGAGGGGACGCGGAACGTCCTGGAGTTCGTGGGCGAGGCGCCGCGCTTTCGCCGGCTCGACTACGTCTCGACGGCCTACATTTCCGGCACGGCCGTCGGAACGTACCGCGAGACGGATCTCGACGTCGGCCAGGGCTTCAAGAACCACTACGAGGAGACGAAGTTTCTCGCGGAGGTTGCCGTCACGGAGAGCGGCCTGCCGTACACGATCTACCGGCCCGGGATCGTGGTGGGGGACTCGCGGACGGGGGAGACCGCCAAGTTCGACGGCCCCTACTTCGCCCTGAACGCCATGAACCTCCTCCCCTCGCCGGGGCTCTTCATCCGGATCGGCCAGGGGACCGCCGAGGTCAACCTCGTCCCCGTCGATTTCGTCCTCGAGGCCATCGCGCGCCTCTCCTCGTGGGAGGGGGCCGGCGGAAAGACGTACCACCTGACCGACCCTGCGCCGCGGACGGCCCTCGAGGTTGCCGAGCTCCTCGCGAAGTCGATCGGGAAGTCGTTCGTCTACGTCCCGGTCCCGCTTCCGGTCGCGAAGCTCGTCTTCGCGGCGCCGCAACTGCCCCGGGCTCTCGGTATGCCGTCAGAAACGCTCGACTACTTCGACCACCCTGTTCACTATGACGCCGCCCGGGCGACGCAAGACCTCGCCCGGTTCGACGTGGCCTGTCCCCCCCTGGCGGGGTACGTCCAGAAGCTCGTGGCGTTCTGGAAGAAGAAGAGGAGCGAGGTCACCCGGGGGGCGATGATCTGAAGTACCGGCTCGCGACCCCTAACGCGCCGATCATCGACGGCCAGGACGTCCGGACCGGACGGCGGGGACCGGCGATCCGCCCCTCGTCCGGCGAGCCCTTCGCGGAGGTGGAGCGGGCGGGAACGGCGGAGATCGACGCTGCTGTCGCCGCGGCGGGGAAGGCCTTCCGCTTCTGGTCCGGAACGACGTTTGTCGAGCGGCAGCGGCACCTCGCGAAGCTTCTCGAAGTCGTCCGGAAGAGCCACGTCGAGATCGAGCGGCTGATCGCCACGGAGCAGGGGAAGCCGGTGGGCGAGGCGCGGGCCGTCGACATCGTGCCGGCCGCCGACACCCTCCGGTATCTCTCCCGCTTCCTCGGGGAGCTGCTGTCGCCTCGCGGAGTCGACTACGAGCAGATCCTCTTCGCGCACAAGGAGGCGTCGTTCCGCTTCGAGCCGCTCGGCGTCGTGGCCGTCGTCACGCCCTGGAATTTCCCCTTCGCCATCCCGATGGTCGAGATCGCGGCCTGCCTTGCGGGGGGCAACACCGTCGTCCTGAAGCCGGCTTCCGCGGCGGCCCTGACGGGAATTCTCATCGGAGACCTCTG
>JBLMYG010000146.1:0-5934 GCA_050258155.1 Acidithiobacillales bacterium | reverse complement strand
TCGACCTTCATCTTGGACTTGAGCGAGCGGAGCGTCAGCTTGGAGATCGCCTTGAGCGTCTCGAAGACGCCCGGGCCGTTGGTCGCCGAGGCCTCGTACCACTCGATGCGCCGGTCCGAGTTGAGGAGGTCGTTCAATTCGTCGACCGACAGGATGTTCGCGAGGTCACGCTTGTTGAACTGGAAGACGAGCGGAATCGCCCGGAGGTCGAGGCCGATCTCGGCGAGATTCTCGCGAAGGTTCCCCAGGCTTTCGCGGTTCGGGTCGGCCATCGGGCGCTGGGAGTCGGCGACGAAGACGATCCCGTCGACCCCCTTGAGAACGAGCTTCCGCGTGGTGTTGTAGAAGACCTGCCCCGGGACCGTGTAAAGCTGGAGGCGCGTCTTGAAGCCGCCGATGACGCCGACGTCGAGAGGGAGGAGGTCGAAAAAGAGGGTCCTGTCCGTCTCGGTCTCGAGAGAGACCATCTCGCCCCGCGACCCGGGCGCCGTCCGACCGTAGATGAAGTGGAGATTCGTCGTCTTCCCGCAGAGGCCGGGACCATAGTAGACGATTTTCGCGGCCATCTGCATCGTGGCGTAGTTGAAGAAAACCATCTTCCCTTGCCGCCGTTCTCCGCGCGGTAGCGTGTGGGAGCATGTTAGCAGACGGCCCGGGACGGCGGCCCGGCGTGGCGTCGTCTTTCGCCCGTTCCCACGTTAAACTCCGATCTCGCGGAGGTGTGTACCGGCTTTGGGGAGCGCCGCCAGAACGCTCGATGATCGATCCCGGGAGGTGCTCGGCGCGGTCGTCCGGGCACACATCGAGAGCGCCGCGCCCGTCTCGTCCCGCCAGCTGACGAAGCTGGGGACCTTCGGGCTCTCGTCGGCGTCGCTTCGGAGCAGCATGGCCGACCTCGAGGACCTCGGCTTCCTGACGCACCCCCACGTCTCGTCGGGCCGGGTTCCGACCGACCTCGGCTATCGCACCTTCGTCAGCGAGCTGATGGCCTTCCGGACGCCGCGCCCCGAGGACCGGGCGCGGATCGCGTCGCGGCTCTCGCCCGAGGCCCTCGAGATGGACCGCTTCCTTCACGGGGTTTCGCGGCTTCTCTCGGCCATGACGGGCGAGGTCGGCGTGGTGGCCGCACCGCCGGCGATCCGCTTCGTCCTGCGGTCGGTCCACTTCACCCGGGTCACCGAGCGAAAGGTCGTCGTCGTTCAGGTCTCCGAGGGGGGCCTCGTCGAAAGCCGCCTCATCGAGACACGCGACGATTTCAGCCAGCTCGACCTGGACGCGGCCTCGCGCCGGCTGACGGCCGACTTCGGGGGCCGGACGCTGGCCGAGATCCGCCGTCTCCTCCTCGAGGCCCTGCACGAGGAGAAGGTGCGCGCCGACGCGGCGCTCCAGCGATCCCTCGCGCTGGGGCAAAAGGCCTTCTCGGCGGAGGCTCTTCCGGACGGCGCCGTGATCGTCGAGGGGACGGAGGCCCTTCTCTCGAAGCCGGAGTTCCGTCGTGACCTCGAGAAGCTCCGTCGGATGCTCCGGAGCCTGGAGGAGGGGGCCCGTCTGGTGAACCTCCTGACGGACTGCCTGTCGGCCCGCGGCACGACGGTCGTCATCGGGTCCGAGAACGACTTCACGGGGGACACGGAGAGCGCCGTCGTGACCGCGACCTATCGCTGCGGCGAGAAGGTTCTCGGCGTCCTCGGCGTCATCGGCCCCCGCCGGATGGAGTACGAACAGGTCGTGCCGATCGTGGAAGAGCTGGGCCGGTGCGTGACGGAGCGGCTGACGGAGGAGAAGACGGCATGAGCCCGCCGCCGCGAAAGC
The DNA here is from genome assembly GCA_050258155.1 of Acidithiobacillales bacterium. GTDB lineage: Bacteria > Acidobacteriota > Thermoanaerobaculia > UBA5066 > UBA5066 > DAOMFB01. The sequence goes on along the minus strand of JBLMYG010000146.1, from coordinate 4,122 downwards.
CGTCGTCCCCGGAAGACGAGGTCGTCTACCTCGAAGGCGACGGGCGGGACGACCTCGCGAGGGCCATGGCCGAGGCCGAGCGCGCCGTCACCGCGGCGGAGGAAAAGTTGCGGCAGGCGGAGACTCCCGCCGAGAAGCCGCCCGGGGCTCCCGCCCTCGTCGGGCCGGCAACGCCGGCCTTCTCGGAACTCGCGACGCGGCTGGCCGACGTCGAGGAGCGCCTGCTGACGGAGCAGGAGGAGTCGGGTCGCCTCCGCGAGGCGCTTCTCCGGAAGACGGCCGAATTTGAGAACCTCAAGCGGCGGACCGAGAAGGAGAAGACCGACTTCTTCAAGTTCGCCCTGGCCGAGGTCTTCTCGGACCTCCTCGGCGTCCTCGACAATTTCGAGCGGGCGCTGCGCCACCTCTCGAACGGGGATGCGGCCGCCGGGACCGATGTTCACGTCGGCATCGAGATGATCTCCCGGCAGCTCGGCGAGGTTCTGAAGAAGTACGGCCTCGAGGAGGTCCCTGCGCTCGGCCTTCCCTTCGATCCGAACGTGCACGAGGCCGTCGTGCGCGAGGAGAGCCCCGGAATGGCCCCGGGCACCGTCCTGGACGTGCTCCAGAAGGGATACCTGCTGAACAGCCGTCTGCTGAGGCCGGCGAAGGTGAAGGTGGCGGCCCCCCCGGCGGCCGACATCGGAAAGGACTGAATGGCGAAGGTCATCGGCATCGACCTGGGGACCACGAACTCCTGTGCCGCGGTCGTCGAGGTCGGCTCGCCGCAGGTCGTTCCGAACCGGGAGGGTGCCCGGACGACGCCCTCCATCGTCGGATTCACCGAGGACGGGGAGCGCCTGGTCGGCCAGATCGCCAAGCGGCAAGCGATAACGAATCCCACACAGACGATCTACGCCGTCAAGCGCCTCATCGGCCGGAAGTGGGAGTCCCCGGAGGTCAAGCAGGCCAAGGAGCACCTCTCCTTCCAGCTCGTCCCCGCTCCGAACGGCGACCTGAAGATCCGGGTGCGGGACCGGGACTACTCTCCGGAGGAGATCTCGGCGTTCATCCTCCGGGAGACGAAGGAGTTCTGCGAGGAGGCCCTCGGCGAGGAGATCAAGGAAGCCATCATCACGGTCCCGGCGTATTTCGACGACTCGCAGCGCCAGGCGACCCGGGACGCCGGGCGGATTGCCGGGCTCGAGGTCCTCCGGATCATCAACGAGCCGACGGCGGCGTCGCTCGCCTACGGGCTCGAGAAGCAGAAGAAGCAGGAGACGATCGCCGTCTACGATCTCGGGGGAGGCACGTTCGACATTTCGCTCCTCAGGATCGACAACGGCATGTTCGAGGTCCTCTCGACCTCGGGAGACACGTTCCTCGGAGGCGAGGACTTCGACCGGGCCGTCATGGACTGGCTCCTCGCCGACTTCATGAAGCAGACGGGGATCGACCTTCGCCAGGACCGGCTCGCGCTCCAGCGCCTCAAGGAAGCCGCCGAGAAGGCGAAATGCGAGCTGTCGACCGCGCTCGAGACGACGATCGCGCTGCCGTTCATCGCTTCCGACGCGTCGGGCCCGAAGCACATCAACACGGTCCTCTCGCGCGACCAGTTCGAGGTCCTCGTGGCGGAGCTCGTCCAGCGGACCGAAGGGCCGTGCAAGAACGCCCTCGAGGCCGCGGGGCTGAGGCCCGATCAGATTGACAACGTCATCCTCGTCGGCGGCCAGACCCGGACGCCGATGGTCCAGCGGATGGTCGAGACGATTTTCGGGAAGCCGCCGAACCGCTCGATCAACCCGGACGAGGTCGTGGCCGTCGGGGCCGCCATTCAGGCGGGCGTCCTCCGCGGCGAGATCAAGGACCTCGTCCTTCTCGACGTCACGCCCCTCTCGCTCGGCATCGAGACCCACGGCGGCATCTTCGTCAAGCTCATCGAGCGGAACTCCACGATCCCGACGAAGAACACGCAGATCTTCACGACCGTCGCCGACAACCAGTCGACGGTCGAGGTCCACGTCATGCAGGGCGAGCGCGAGATCGCCAAGGACAACAAGTCCCTCGGGAAGTTCCAGCTCGTCGGCATCCCGACCGCCGCCAAGGGCGTGCCGCAGATCGAGGTCACCTTCGCGATCGACTCCTCGGGAATCGTCAACGTCTCCGCGCGGGACCTCGCGACGGGCAAGGCGCAGGGGATCCAGATCAACCCCGCCGGCGGCCTGTCACAGGACGAGATCGAGCGGATCATCGTGGAGGCGGCGGCGAACAAGGCGCTCGACCAGAAGAAGAGAGAGCTCAGGCAGCTGAAGAACAAGCTCGAGGGGATGATCGCGGGAAACGACCGGATCTTCCGGGAGTTCGGGAACCTCCTCGCCGACGACGAGCGCGGGCGCGTCGAGAAGACCCTCGCGAATGCGCGGGAGGTGATGACCGGCGACGAGAGAGGGCCGATCGACGACGCCCTCGTCGACATGAAGGGCGTCTCGAAGATCCTGACCCAGGCGATGCTCTACAAGCCGGAACAGCGCGAGTCGGAGAAGGGCGCCGAGAAGACCTGAATCCTGGCTGTTTGTACCCTCTAGAATCGGCGCCGTGAGCACGTCGACTCGCGACTACTACGAGGTCCTGGGCGTGCCGCGCGATGCGGCGCTGGACGCGATCAAGTCGGCCTACCGGAAGGCCGCGCTGAAGTACCACCCGGACCGGAATCCCGGCAACCACGAGGCCGCGGAGCGCTTCCGCGAAGCGGCCGAGGCGTACGCGGTCCTGTCCGACCCCGAGAAGCGGGCGCGATACGACCGCTTCGGCCCCGAGGCGGTGCGCGGCGCCGGCGGACCCGGCTTCGATCCCACCAGCTTCGTCGACTTCGCCGACATTCTCGGTGACTTCTTCGGCTTCGGGTTCGGCCGGCCGGCGGCCCGGGGGCGCCGTCGGCAGGGGGAGGACCTCAGGGCCGATGTGCGTCTCGCGTTCGAGAAGGCCGCGTTCGGAGCCGAGGTCACGGTTCCGCTGTCGCGCCAGGAGACGTGCGAGGCGTGCGGGGGTCACGGAGGCCGGGGCGGCGCGGGCCCGACGACATGTGCGACCTGTCGGGGGCAGGGACAGCTTCAGTTCCGGCAGGGCTTCTTCGCGATGTCGCGCCCTTGTGCCGACTGCGAAGGAACGGGCGAGCGGATCAAGGACCCGTGTCCGGAGTGCCGCGGCGAGGGACGTGTCCTGAAGCAGCGGACGCTGACGATCAACGTTCCGGCGGGCGTCGACGACGGGGCGCGCCTTCGACTGGCTGGCGAGGGAAACCGCGGGCGCTCCGGGGGGCGGGCGGGGGATCTCTACGTCGTCGTCTCCGTCGCTCCGCACGCCGTCTTCCGACGGGACGGGTCCGACGTCGTCCTCACGTGGGCTCTGCCGTTTCACGTGGCGGCGCTCGGCGGTCCCGTCACGGTGCCGACACTCGAAGGCGACGCGGCGTTCGACGTCCCGCCCGGGACCGCGGCGGGGCGTGTCTTCAGCCTGAAGGGAAAGGGAATCCCCCGCCTCGACGGACGGGGGCGGGGCGACCAGCACGTCCTCGTGACGATTCGCGTTCCAAAGAAGATGAACGCCGCGCAGCGGGAGGCCGTCCAGCGGCTCGCCGAGGCCTTCGAGGATGGCGCGACCGGCGCGCCGACGAAGGACGAGAAGGGCTTCTTCACGCGGCTGAAGGACTTCCTCTCGGAATGAAGCGCGACGGGAGAATGGCGTGCGTCCGGCGGCCGCGGAAGATTCTTAGAGGGTGAATGAAGGAGCAGGTCGATGGCGGCGTCCGTTTCGTGGTACCCGCCGCCTTGGCCGATTCCGTCGAAGAGAGCCTCTTCGAACGGTTCGGAGGGATCCCGCTTTCCGCAACGCGTGGCGCGGACGGTGAGCTGTCGATCGGGGTGGACCGGCGAGATGCCGCGGAAACGCGGGCCATTCTCGCGCGGCTCGGCGCCGGCAATCTGACCCCTTTCGAAGAAATTCCCCGGGACTGGGTGGCGGAGGCGGCGGCGCTCCGACAGGCCGTCGTGGTGGGGCCGTATCTCCTCGACCCTCACGAGGGGAGAGACGCGACGCCGCCGTCGTCCGGGCAGGTCCGCCTCTGGCTTCCGGCGGCCCGCGCCT
>JBLMYG010000145.1:0-23708 GCA_050258155.1 Acidithiobacillales bacterium | reverse complement strand
GAATCGCTCCTCGCTGCCGGCCTTCTCCGGCGGCTCCTTCGCGGGCGCTTCGCGCTCGTCTTCCTGAGCGGTCTTCTCGTGGCCGGAGGCGTCGAGTCGGCGCGGGCGACCCGCTTCGCCCTTCTCACGCACCGGACGGGCGCGCGCGAGGCCGCCGAGGAGGTCGCGCCGCTGGTGGCGCCAGCGCCGCCGCAGCTCCTCGCGCTGCGCGCCGTCGAGCGGGAGGCGCTGGAGTTCCACCTCTTCCGGACCTGCGGCTCGTGGCAGACGCTGACGACCCCCGACGCCCTTGTGGCGGAGGAAACCGCAGGAGTCGTGAAGGGCTGGATCTACGCCGCGGGGGCGCCCGCCGGGCCGCTGGCCCCGCCGGCGGCGGTCCGCGAGGCGCTCGCGGCGACGCTCCGCGACGTCACGGCGGAAGTGAACGCGCGGGCCGGGCGAACGACCGGTCTCCGGGTCTTCGTCCGTCGTTGATAATCGCCTGCGGATGACGACCGTCGTCTTCGCCGACCGGGACGGCACGGCCTTCGGGCCGCTCGGCTCACGGATCGTCCCGGCGCTTCTTCCGATCCAGGGAGTCCCTGTCCTCGAGAGGACGCTGACGGCGCTCTTGTCCGCCGGCGTCCGGGACGCGCTTCTGGTCGTCGGTCCCGGCGCGCGGGAGATCGAGAAGCGCTTTGGAAAGGGAATCCGCTGGGGGATCGCTCTGGAGTACGTTGTTCGGGAAGAGGGCGAGTCGCCGGGTGACGTGCTCCGCCGGCTGGAGCACCGGCTCGACGGCGAGACGCTCGTCCTCCGGGGCGACGTCGGCGCCCAAGCCGTCGTCGGGGAGTTTCTGCGCGAGATGGAGGAGAAGCGCGGTCCGATCGTGGCCGGCGTAGCGAACGAAAAGCCGGCCGGCTTCTGGCGGCTCCTTCCCGGGGCGATCAAGAAGAAGGATCTCCCGCGGGAGCCCGCCTCGCCGGAGTGGGCCGTCGATCCGAACCACGTGGCGCTCCCGCTTTCGACCCCTTTCGTCCTGCTCGACTCGGTCGCGGCCTACCGGTCCGCCGACCGGGCCGAGACGCCGGCCACCTCTCCGCGCGCTCTCGTCGAGTCCGGCGCCCGGCTTCTCGCGGGGAGCACGGTGGCCGAGGAATCGGTCGTCTTCGGGGGAGCGGAGCTGTCGGAGACGAGCGTCCTGCCGCGGACGGTCATTCCGTCCGGCGTCTCCCTCCGGGGCGCCATCGTGACGGGAAATCTCGTCGTCGACGCCGCCACGGGCCATGCGTCGCTCCTTTCGGATCGCCTTCCGCCCGCGGGCAGCCCCCGCTTCTCCCGGGGGAGGCTCGTTGCGGCGCTGCTGTTTCTCGTGTCGCTCCCCCTCTGGCCGGTGGCCTTCCTCTGGGCCCTCGTCGCCAACGCCGGGCACGCGACACGCGCTGCGACGCTCGCCGGAAACGGCCCCTCGGGCCGGGTCCCGCTCGAGACGTTCCGGTTCGAGACGGCCATCCCCGTCCTCCGCGACCTTCCCCTCCTCCTCGCCGTCCTCTCGGGGAGGCTGGCGCTCACGGGAGTGACGCCTCTCGCGCCGGCGGAGGAGGCCGCGCTGACGGAGCCTTGGGAGAAGACGCGTCTGGAGGCCCCGGCGGGGCTCCTCTCCCTCGTCCGCCTTTCCGTCCCCGCCTCCGTTCCGCCCGAGGTGGCACGGCTCGTCGACGCCTTCGAGGCGCGGTGCCCCTCGCCCCTGCTTCTCCGCGCGCTCCGCGTCCTCTTCACGGCCCGGGCCTGGACGGCGCCCAGGAGGTGGAACCCGGACGCACTTCCGGAGGAGGGATCGTCATGACCGAACGGATCGTCCGCTCGCCCTGGGACGGGCGCGAGGCGGGGCGTGTCGCCGTCCCGGCCGCAGCCGACGTCGAGGCGGCCGTGGCGAAGGCCGCGAAGATCTTCGGCGAGACGAAGAAGCTCCCGACGTATCGCCGCGCCGCCATCCTCCGGGCGACCGTGGAGGGGATCCTCGGAAAGAGGGAGGCGCTCGCGCGGACGATCGCCCTCGAGGCGGGCAAACCGCTGAAGGCCGCCCGCGTCGAGGTGGACCGGGCGGCGGGGACCTTCTCGGCGGCGGCGGCCGCCATCGAGACGGCGACCGGGGCCCACTTCCCTCTTGACATGAACCCCGCGTCGCCCGGGAAGTGGGGGATTCTTCGCCGCGTCCCGCTCGGGCCGGTCGCGGCCATCACGCCGTTCAACTTTCCTCTCAACCTGACGGCGCACAAGGTGGCCCCGGCCATAGGCGTCGGGGCGCCGGTCGTCCAGAAGCCTGCCTCGCAGACGCCGCTCTCGGCCCTCGCCCTTCGCGAGATCGTCCTCGCCGCCGGATGGCCCGAGGAGGGCTATGCCGTCCTTCCGGTTTCGGGCGCCGCCGGCGAGCTGCTCGTCACGGACCCCCGACTCCCCGTCGTCTCGTTCACCGGCTCGGCCACCGTCGGATGGCGCCTCCGGGAGATCGCGCCGAGGAAGCGAGTGGGCCTGGAGCTGGGAGGGAACGCCGGCCTGATCGTCCACGAAGACGCGGACCTCGCCGACGCGGCGCAGCGGGCCGCCAGCGGCGGCTTCGTCTACGCGGGACAGTCGTGCATCTCCGTCCAGAGAATCCTCGTCCACCGACCGGTTTACGGCGCCTTTTCGGAGCGCCTCCTCGCCGCCACGGCGAAGATGAAGGCCGGCGACCCGCTCGACGAGAGCGTGGACGTCGGGCCGATGATCAGCGAGGCCGACGCCGTCCGCGCCGAGACGTGGGTGAAGGAAGCCGTCGCCGGGGGAGCCGAGCTCCTCGTCGGCGGTAAGCGGTCCGGCGCGCTCCTTCCGCCAACGGTCCTCGCCCGGACCGTCCCTTCGATGAAGGTCGAGTGCGACGAGGTCTTCGCTCCCGTCGTGACGCTGACGCCGTACGACACCTTCGACGAGGCTCTGGCGCGGGTGAACGACTCGCGGTACGGCCTCCAGGCCGGCGTCTTCACGCGGGACCTCGGCCGGATCGAGCAGGCCTTCGAGACGCTGGAGGTCGGTGGGATCATCGTGAACGACGCGCCGACGTGGCGGGCGGACCGGATGCCGTACGGCGGCGTGAAGGAGTCCGGTGTCGGGCGCGAGGGGCCGGTCTACGCCATGGAGGAGTACACCGAGCCCCGCCTTCTGGTCCTCCGCGCACCCTGAAGGGACGTTTCATGTCCGAAGAGAACGTCTATCGCGTCTCGTCCTCCTGGAATCCGGGGGCCCAGGCAGGCCAGCTCGTCTCCGGCAGCCGGACTCTGTCGGCACCGTTCGGCGGCGCGGCGTCTCTGGGGGGCCGCGCCGACCTGACGAACCCCGAGGAGCTCCTCCTCGCCGCGCTCGAGGCCTGCTTCGTCCAGACGTGGGCCATCTTCCTCGCCAAGCTCAAGGTCCCGATCGACCGGCCGATCCTCGAGGGGAGCCTGAAGCTCGACAAGGACCCGGCCGGCGGCTTCCGGGTCGCCCGCATCGACCTCGTCCCGAACATCCCGAGAGCGCTCTGGGAGCAGCGGAAAGGAGACATCGGGAAGACCCTCGAGCTGGCCGAGAAGTACTGCATCGTCTCGAGGGCCCTCCGCGCGGGGCCGAGCCTCCTCGTCACGCCAAAGCTGGTCGACTGAGGCCTCGAGCGGCTCGCCGTCGCCCGCCAGCTATTTCGGACCCGAGACGGGGCCGCTCGTCCGGCTGAAGTCCTCCGGGGAGGGCGTCGTGACGAGGTAGATCCCCTTCGCCTTGGGGAAGAGGGTGTCGGCGCGCATGACGTTCAGGAAGAGGGTGTGCCGGTGCTTGGAGAGCATGTCGACCTGCGGCCGCAGCTGGTCCTGACCTTTCTGCAGGTCCGCGACCTGTTTCTTCAGCGCGGCGATCTCTGTCCGGAGCTTTCCGAGCTCCCGGTTCAGGACCGCGATCTCACGGCCCACGTCCGGTGCGGGGCGGGTCGGCTCGGGAGCCTTCCCTTCCTGCGCGGCGGCCATCGGGACAACAGCGGTGAGCAGGCAGACGGACAAGGTCAGGAGAGCGGCTCGTCTCATCGGTCACTCCTTCCCGGGGAATCGATGATAGAAAGTTCTGAGACATTGTCGCAAGATGCGGTGAGGCGCCCCGGTCCTTTCGCTCGCGGCTTCCTGGTGGGAGTCTTCACCCGCTACTCCAGAAGTGCCTTCTCGAAGAACTCCGCGATCCGCTGGTCGGCGTAGAGCCGGGCCGCCGGGTCGCGCGGGCTGTGCAGCTGACGCGGGAGCGGCACGAAGTCGTAGTCCTTTCTCGCCCGCATCAGCTCGCCGGCGAAGGCCATGGTGTTCTCGAGGTGGACGTTGTCGTCCGAGGTGCCGTGCACGATCAGGAGGGCCGTGCCGAGCCGGCCGGCGGACGCGAGGGGTGATGAGTCCCGGTACCCCTCCGCATTCTCGACCGGGAGCTTCATGTAACGCTCCGTGTAGATCGAGTCGTAGAGCCTCCAGTCGGTCACCGGCGCACCGGCGGCGGCGGCGCGGAAGAGGCCGCCGGCGCGTGTTGCGGCGAGGAGGGCCATGGTGCCGCCGTACGACCAGCCGCGGACGCCGATCCGGCTGCCGTCGACGTAGGGCCGCTTCCTGAGCTCCGCGATCCCCTCGAGCTGGTCCTTGAGCTCGAGCGTCCCGAGATGCCGCAGGACCGGGGCCTCGAAGGCGTGGCCGCGGCCCCACGAGCCGCGGTTGTCCATGGTCCAGACGAGTATCCCCTTCGCCGCGAGGACGGCGTCGACACCCGGGAGGTTGAAGGTGTTCCGGACGAGCTGTTCGTGGGGCCCGCCGTACAGGTAGACGAGAACGGGATACTTCTTCGCGGGGTCGAAGCCGGGCGGCTTCGTCAGCGAGGTGTAGAAGAGGGTTCCGTCCGCTCCGCGGAAAGAGCCGAGCTCGACCGTCGGGAGGGCGTAATCGGCCAGGCGGTCCGCAGGCTCGTCGAGGAGCGCGACGACGGTGCCGTCGGCCCTCCGGAGCGAGGTCCTCGTCGGCGTCGTGAGGCTGGAGAAGCTCGAGACGAACCAGCGTCCCCCCGGGGAGAGGGCGAGACCGTGCGTCCCCTCCTCTGCCGTCAGGCGTCTCGGGGAGGATCCGTCGAGCCTGACGCTGTAGACGTGCCGCTCCCGCGGGTCTTTCTCGGTCGAGACGTAGAAGACCGTTTCGCTCTGCTCGTCGATCTCCCACGGGCCGTCGACCATCCAGTCGCCCCTGGTGACGGCGTTCCTCGGCCTTCCGTCCATTCCGTACCGGTAGAGGTGGGCGAAGCCTGTCCTCTCGGAGACGATCAGGAAGCCCGAGCCGTCCTTCAGGAAGCGGGGCGGCTCGATCACGTTGATCCAGGCCGGGTCCGTTTCCGTGAGGAGCGGCCTCGCCGCGCCCCCCGGACGCGGCAGGAGGAAGATCGTGAGCTTCGTCTGGACCCGGTTCAGCACGTCGAAGGCGACCGAGGCGGAGTCGGGAGTCCATGAGAACTCCGGGGCCACGAGGACGTCGTCGGGCTCCGGAGCCCAGGTGGCCGTCTCGGCCCCGTCGAGGCCGACGACGTGGACCGAGGGGACGGGGTTCGGCTCGCCCGCCCTCGGGTAGTGCTGCCGGGTCAACGTCTGGCGCGTCGGGGAGTAGTCGATGATCGGGACCTCGGGGACGCGACTCTCGTCGAGCCGGAGGTAAGCGATCGACCTCCCGTCGGGCGCCCACTCGAAGGAGCGTCCGCTCCGGCGGTTCGCCAGCTCCTCCTCGTAGACCCAGTCGAGCTTCCCGTTCAGGATCTGGTCGCTTCCCGCCGTCGTCAGGCGCTTTTCGGCCCCCGTCGCCAGGTCGAAGCTCCAGAGGTCGTTTCCCTTCACGTAGCCGACAGACCGGCCGTCCGGTGAGAACTGCGCGTCCTCCTCCTCCGCCGCGTCGTGGGTCAGCCGCCACAGCTCCTCCCCGGCCCTGGCATCGAATCGCCAGAGCCAGAGGTCGGAGTCCGCCATCAGAAGAACCGCGGTTCCTGCGGCGTTCCACTGGTAGCCGGAAAGGGGAAGCGGCTTCGGCTTCCCGCCCGGGCGGGCCGCCGGAAGCTCCGGCGCGGACAGGAGAGCCGTCTTCTTCCCGGTCGCGGCCTCGACCTCCCAGAGCGTCGCCCGGGTCTCCGGCCCCGAGCCTGCGGCCGTTACGAACGTGACGCGGCCTCCGTCGCGCCAGGCGAAGCCCGAGGTCCCGCGCGGCACGAGAGGCTGCTCTCCGTAGACCGCTTCCAGAGTCAGCGGCTTCCGGCCGGCCGGCGGCGCCGGACGCCCCGGCTCGGCGCGGCCGAGGGGGATCGTCGCGAGAAGGAGGGCCGGGACGAACCGCAGAGCGCGCCGGCAGCTCAAGGGGCGCTTCCGGAGAGCGGCTTCATCGTCATCGGGTCGCGAAGCGGAAGCTCGGTCAGCTTGCCGCCCGTGAGCGCCGCGAACGACACCGGGTGCTTCGGGTCAGGGTTCAGGAGGTCCGCCTTCTTCCCGACGACGAGGAGCGTCACCCGGTCGGGGTCGAGGAGTCTTCTCGCGACGCGCTCGGCCTCCGCAGCCGTCACCTTCTCGATGTGGGTCCGCCAGGTGGCGAAGTAGCTCGGGTCGGTCCGGTACCGTCCGGTGAACTCCTCGTCGAGAAGTGCGGAAACGAGGCGCGCCGCCGTGGCGAAGCGCCGCGGGAAGGTGTCGACGAACGAGGCCTTCGCCGTGGCGAGCTCCTCGGCCGTCACTCCCTTTTCCCTCATCCGCTTCATCTCCTGAAGGACGATCTCGGCGGCCCAGGCGGCCGTCCGGACTTTCGACTGGAACGAGGCCCGCCAGAGCCCCGGGTACCAGATTCCGCCCGTGAGCGTGGAGCGGGCGTCGTAGGCCAGCCCCTCGTCCGACCGGACCCGGTTCGTGATCCGGCTCGTGAATCCGCCGCCACCGAGGACGTCGTTCATCACGAGCGCGGCGAAGAAGTCGGGGTCGGTGCGGAGGATCCCCGGCAGCATGATGGAGACACGCCCCTGGTTGACGTCCTTGTCGACGAGGAACGTTCCGGGCGTCATGACGTGGCTCGGCTTCGGCACCGGCGGAGCCTCCTCGCCGGGAGTGGGCCAGTCCGCGAAGAGCGCGTCGAGCTTCTTCAGCATCGTGGCCCGGTCGAAGTCTCCCGAGACGGCGACGAGGACGTTTCGCGGGTGAACCCACTTGTCCCGGAAGGCGACGAGGTCGTCGCGGCTGATCGCCTCGATCGAGGCCTTCGTCGCGTACCGGTTTTCGTAGAAATCCGGGCCCCAGGCGAGGAATCCCTGCTCGCGCTCCTCGATGGCGGACGAGTCGTCGTTCCGCTGCTTCATCTCCGCGAGTGTCTGGTCCTTGGCCAGCCGGACCCGCTCCGGCGCGAAGCGTGCCCCCGTCAGAACCTCCCGCAGGATGGCCAGGCCCTCGTCGAGGTCCTTCGAGAGGAGATTGAGGGTCACCGTGCCGCGGTCGTCGCTCCAGCCGGACGAGAGCTGGGCGGCGAGAAAGGCGAGACGCTCGTCGAGCTGCTCGGGAGTCCGGGTCGCCGTTCCGCTCCGGGTCAGGAGATAGCCGGCCAGCTCCGAGAGCCCTTCCTTGCCGGGGGGGTCGAGGTAGGTCCCGCCGTGAAAGGCGAGGGAGATGTTCACCAGCGGCAGCTCGCGGTTCTCGGCCAGATAGACGACCGGCCCGGAGGCCAGGACGGCGCGGTGGTCTTTCGCGGATGGCGGCGTGAACGAGAAGGGGGGATAGGTCAGCTTCTCCGGACGGGACGGGATTTCGGCCGCCCGGAGGCCTGCAGGCACGGCGAGAGCGAAGACGATGGCGGCGAGGGGGACGAGGCGGCGGGCGGGCGGCAGGATGGCCGTTCTCATCGTCGGACCTCTCACTTCTTCACCTCCGAAGGCGGCACGCCCCTCTTCCCCGTGCGTGTGACGAGATCGACGGCCTCGTTCTCGGGCGTCAGGTAGGTCCGCGCGACCCGCTGCACGTCCTCAGCGGTGACGGCGGCGGCCCTCTTCGGGGCTTCGTTCATCTCCCGCCAGTCGCCGTATCCGTCGTAGACGATGAGCTGGAGGAGGATGTAGAGGTTGCTCGAGAGGTGCCGGAAGGCGGCTGCAGCGATGTTGTTCTTCACCTTCTGGAGCTCGTCGGGGGGAACGGGAGTCGTCTTCAGCTTCTGGATCTCTGCGAGGATCCCCTTTTCGACCTCCGAAAGCGGCGTCCCCTCCTTGGCCTCGGCGTCCACGGTGAACGCGCCGGCGTACTTCTGCGGCGACATGAGGCCGCCGGCCGAGGCGCTCGCCGAGGTGGCGACGGCATCTGCCGGGAGGACGAGCGCCTTCTCGAGACGCCCCGTTCGCCCGCTCAAGATCCCGGCCAGGACCTCGAGCGCGTAGCTGTCGCGGTGCTGGAACGCGACGGTGTGCCAGCGGATCTCGACAGACGGGTTCGTCTCGGCCTCGCCGGTGAAGCGGACGTCGTAGTCCCACTTCGGCGGGGAGGTGATCACCTCCGGCGGCGGGTTCTTCCCGCGGGGAATCCGGCCGAAGTACCGCTCGGCGAGCGCCGCGGCCTCCGAGGGGTCGAAGTCGCCGACGAGGATGGCCGTGATGTTGTTCGGCGCGTAGTAGAGACCGTAGTAGTCGTCCGCCTCCTGTTTCGTGATGGCCGCCACGTCGGACGGATAGCCGATGACGGGCCATTCGTACGGCGAGCTGTGCCAGAAGATCTCGTGAAAAGCCTCGTCGAGCCTCCCGGTCGGCGTCGCCTCGACGCGGAGGCGGCGCTCCTCGTAGACGACGTCGCGCTCCGAGTAGAACTCCCGGAAGACCGGGTTCTTCAGCCGGTCCGACTCCATCCACATCCAGAGCTCCAGCTTGTTCTTCGGAACGGTCACGAAGTAGCCCGTCAGGTCGTACGTCGTGAAGGCGTTCATCCCCGAGCCCCCCTCCCTCGTGTAGATCCGGTCATACTCGTTCTTGACGAGGAGGGCGCGCTGGGCTTTCACGAGGGCGTCGAACTCCCTCTCCAGCTCCTTGTACCGGGGCGTCTGGTTCTCTGGCTTCGTGATGTCGTCGATCTCTCCCCGGCGCTGGGCAGCGCGCATCTTCGACATCTCGTCGCGCATCGCGGTCCGGACCTTCTCCTGCTCGGCGATGATGTCGAGGTCCTTCTTCGCGTCCTTCGTCCCGATCGTCATCGTCCCCTTGAACATCATGTGCTCGAAGAGGTGGCTGATGCCGGTGATTCCGGGGCGCTCGTTGACGCTTCCGACGTGGGCGACCCACCCGGCGGCAATCGTGGGCTCGTCCTTCCGGGGGAGAAGAAGGAGCTTCATCCCGTTTCCGAGCGTCGACTCCCGCACTTTCAGCTCCTGGCCGGCGGCCGGCCGGGCGATGGCGAGGAGGAGGAGGGCGATTCCCGCGGCCGCAGCAGGCCGAAGGCTTCGGAGGGCGGTGGGGTTCATAGACACCTCGGGCTCCTTGGAGCCGATGGGAGTTTACGGGGCGGCGCCGTCCTTGTTTCAGCGGCGAGGCGGCTCATGCGCGAGAGCGCAGATCGGCCCGGCTCGTCGCATCATTAGGCAACGTGGAACCGTTCCGCGTCGGCGACGAGATCGTTCTTCCGGAGCTGGCGAAGCAGCAGGGGCTCGACGCCCCGGACTTCGTCGTGGAGAGGGTCGTCCGGGGCGGAATGAGCCTCTGCGCGCTCGTCAGGCCGCGCCACGGCGGGGGGAGCTACGCTCTCAAGGTCCCGGCCTCCGGGCTCCTCGGCGACCCCGGGGCGCGGGAGCGCTTCCTCGACGAGCTTCGCGTCTGGCTTGCCCTTTCCGCCTGCGAGAGCATCGTCGAGGCGCTCTGCGTCTTCCGGTACGACGGGCTTCCGGCCGTCGTGTCACGCTGGATGGCCGGCGGAAGCCTCCGAAACCAGCTGGGCCGGCGCGATCCCGCGTTCTTCTACGAGACGATCCTTCGGGTTGCCGGAGCCCTCGAATGGGCGGCGCGGCGGAAGAGCGTCCTCCACCGGGACATCAAACCGGAGAACGTCCTCTTCGACGACCTCGGAAGGGCCCAGCTCTCGGACTGGGGGATCGCCGGATTCCTCGAGGAGGGGACCGACGGCCGGAAGCGCGCCCCGGCCGGCGCGCCCCTGAAAGGGAAGGAAGGGAAAGCCCGTCTCATCCTGGGGACCGTGACGTACGCGTCGCCGGAGCAGCTCCTCGGCGGTGTCCCTGTCGACCTCCGGACCGACATCTACTCGCTCGGAACGATCATGTACGAGTGGGAGGCGGGCGAGCCCCCCTTTGCGGGCGGCTCGTGGGAGGAGCTCCGGAAGCGGAAGCTCTTCGAGGAGGCGCGTCCGCTCGGCGGCTTCCTCCGCCGGACGACGTTCGGCGCCGAGGAGGTGGTCGCGAGATGCCTCGCGCGGGAGAGAGGAGGGCGCTTCGAAGACTACCGGGCGTTCACAGCGGCTCTTCTGCTCGCCGCCGCGGAGCGCGGCGTCGAGGTGGCCCGGCACGTCCCGCGGCTCCGCTACCAGACCGAATTCCTGGACGCCGAGGCGCTCAAGGGCCGGATGTCGATGCACGGCTTCGTCTCCGTCGTCGGGACCGACGGGCGGCGGGCCTCCGTGTCGTCGGAGCGCGCACGGGAGGCGGTCGAGAGGGCCCAGGTTCTGGAGCGCGAGGAGAGGTGGGCCGAGGCCCACGAGCAGTACGCGCGCTTCTTCCTCCCGTCGCTCGCGCGGGAGCTTCCCGACGACCCCCTCCAGCAGACGATGGCGCTCGGCCTCGCCCGGACCCTCCTCAGGCTGGAGCGGGCCGAGGAGGCCCTCCGGAGCCTCGACGCCCTCGCAGGGGCTTCGGTGCGCCCGGCAGAGGCGACGCGCCTTGCCGTCCAGGCCAGCCTCCAGCTCGGAGACCCGGCGCAGGCCGAGCGGATCGCCTACGCGGCCCTTGCCAGCCTCCCGGGGGACGGAGAGCTCCTCCGCCTCCTCCTCGAAGCACGGCTCGCCCTCGGACGGGACGATCTCGCGCTGGAGACGGTCCGGCAACTCGTCGCGGCGGAAGGCTCTGATCCGGCGGCGACGGTGACTCTCGCACACCTTCTCGTCCGGACGGCCGCGGCCCTCCCGGAGAGCCAGCGGCCGGAGTCGCTCCGGCGGCTCGCGGAGGCTGTGGTCCGACTCTCCGTCCCGCTCGTGAAGGAAGAAACAGGGAACGAGGCGCTGGAGACGATCGTCCGCGCTCTCGGTCTCGCCGGACGGTGGGACGAGGCTCTCGGGGAGCTGGATGGCGAAGCGCTTCCGGAGGGGGAGGCGGGGCGAGCGCGGGCCGAGCTGACGGCGGACGCGCTTCTCGAGGCCGGCCGCTGGGAGGAGTGCCTCTCACGGGGCGAGGGGTGGCTCCGAGCCTGGCCCGGGAGCGCTCTCCTCCGGCGGGCGGCGGCGCGTGCGCTCGTCGTGGGCCTCGCCGCGGGGCTCTCCGTCAGCGGCGGCGAGGAGGCGGGCGAGGCGGCACGGCACGCCCTCGAGACGTCGCTCGGAGAGTCGCCGGAGGCCGGTGACCTTCTCGCCCTCGCCGCCTACTACGAGTGGAAGGGCCGGGGCCGGAAGGCCCTCGATCTCCTCGAACGCTGGACGGGACCGGCGGCCGGAGCCTGGCGGCTCCACGTGGCGAGGGCACGGCTCCTGACACAGGACGGCCAGTTCAAGCCGGCCCTCGCCGCCGCGGAGGAGGCGGCGCGCCTGGCGCCGTTCCGAGCCGAGGCGTGGAAGGCCCTCGCGGCGATCCGGCGCACGCTCGGCTGGACGGAGGCGGAGGAAGAGGCGCTCCGCCGCGCAGAGGAGGTCGAGAGCGAGCTCGCGGCGGCCTGGCAGGGCGCGAAGGAGTCCGCGGAGAAAGGTGCGTCTGGCGCGGGCGGCCGATCGCCGGCATTCTGATCGCCGAACGCGAGCGCTCTCAGAAGTGCCCCAGCCAGACCAGCGCGTAGTCCTGCGGGCCCTGCGGGACGTTGGAGGCCACGACCTCAAGGCGCCACGCTCCCGCCGCGGGCCTCCGGACCTGGATGACCTCGGCGTTGTTGCTCGTGTCGGGGGTCAGGGATCCCCCGGCCCGCTGGTTGCCGACGAAGGTCGTGCCGGAGGGCGACTTCACGATCAGGTTCAGGTTGTTGACGAGGGCGGGCCCGGGGGGATCCGTGTACGCCAGTGCGATCCGGAGCGGCGCCTTGTTCGACTGGACGTTCAGCGTGTACGCGTCGACCTGGCCGGTCTGAAGCCCTTTGGAGGCATCGATGAACCTTGCGCTCGCGGGTTTGGCCGGAGCCAGGATGGCATCCAGGTTGACGCGGCCGAAACCCTGAGAATTGTCGAGGAGGGTCCCCCGAGGCGCCGTTTTCGGCAGGCGTTTTGCGCCGGCGATGAGTGCCGCCTTCAGGAGCGCAGCCGTGGGGCTCTTGATCCCCTGCTGCTTTCGCAGGAACTCGCGGATCACGGCCACCGCGCCGGCCGTGAGCGGCGTTGCCATGCTGGTGCCGCCCATGAAGAAATAGAGCTTGCTGGGCGGAAAAGCCCCCCAGGCGGGGTTGTTGGGCGCGATCCGCGTCGAGCGTGTGGAGAGGACGAACGTGCCGGGCGCCACGACCTCCGGCTTGGTCCGCCCGTCCTGCGTGGGGCCGCGGCTGCTGAAGGCGACAACCTGGTCGGGGTCGTCGGCCATCGGGTCGTTCTTGAAGGGGGGTACGGGGAAATCGCCGGGCCACCAGTCGCCGTATCGCTCCCCGTTGAAGCCCGTCCGCTCGTTTTCGCAGGCCCCCACCGTGATGCAGTTCTTGGCCGTGCCGGGTGAGGAGACGCTCATCGGGTTGATCTTTCCGTCGCCGTCTCCATCCGTGCCGTCGTTGCCCGAGGCCGCGACCACGCAGAAATCCCTGTGCGATGACACGAACTCGTCGAGCTGCTGGCACTGATCGTCGTAGGCGCCGGGGTCGCCGCCGCCCCAGGAGTTGGAGTGGATGCGGGCCCCCTGGGCATAGCTATCGCCAAGGAGCTTCTTGAGGTCATTGGGAATGCCGGCCAGGATGTAGCGGCCAGGGTTCTTGAAGAGGGCCGGGTCCTTCCACTTCATCTCCTGCTCGACCGCCTGGAAGGCGAGCCTGGCGGCGTAGGCCAGGCCCCGGATGGGAGCCGCGAGGCCGAGGCCGGCGCTGGAGGCGCCGCTCCCCAGAATCGAGCCGGACGTGTGCGTGCCGTGGCCGGAGTCGAGGTCCGCGGGCCCGTCGTCGCCGCCGGGGTTGAAGATCTCCTGGTTGAAATCGGGCGTGATGGGGTAGCTCTTGATCCAGGCCACCCGGCCGGTGAAGTCCGGATGGATGTCGTCCGGGTCGCCGCTGTCCAGCCCCGTGTCGCAGATGCCGACGATCTCCCCCTTGCCGGAGAGCCCGAGGCCGGAGGCGGTCGTCGACAGGGACCGGGTGCTCCCCATGATCCCGGCCGCCACGTCGTTGGACGTGCGCTTGAGGACCCGCTCGCGGATGAAGCGGACGCCGTGCACGGCCGAGAGGCCGGCGAGAGCTCTCAGGATGGAGGCCTTCGTTCCCTCCGCCCGCACCATCAGCACGCCGGCCCCTGGCTGCTCGGCCACGATCTTCAGGCCGAGCCTCTTCACAGCCGGGACGGCCCTGGCGAGATCATCCTTCCCGAAGAACTCCACCGTGTAGATCCCCGGCCGCACTTTTGTGCGCAGCAGCTTGCTGGTGAGGTCCGTTGGCGCTCGCCCGGCGTTCTCCAGTGCGGAGGAGGCGATCCGGTCGCTGTAAGGCAGATGCCCCACCCAGCGGACGAACCTCAGTCCCGCGATATCGGAGAGGGCCTTCTCCCGGGACCTCACAACGTACGCGAAGCCGCCGTAAGGCGTGCGCGGCTCGCCGCCGGCCTTCTTTACGGCCGAGAGCCAGGCCCTCTTGATCGGCCCGATGAACTGCACCAGATAGTGGTGCGGCCCCGACGGGAGCCGGCGTACGCGGCGGTAGGCGGTGTGTGGCCGGGTGCGGCCCTTCTCGTCGATCCGGGGCAGGGAGGTCTTGATGACGCGCTCGCCCGTCCGGATGGCGTATTGACTCGTGATGTCCTCGACGACGTATGTCTTGGCGAGGCGACGCGCCGCGACCGGCGAACCCTGAAGCAGGACGAAGCCGTCGTACGTCTCCAGGATCGCGAACTCCTGCCGGAGCTTCCGGCGTTCCTCTTTGGTGCAGAAGACCTTCAGAATGCGCATGGACCCCCCTCCTCATGGTCTGAGATTCAATCTCCGGGACGAAACCGCCGTTGTCAAGGGTCGGAAGAGACTTTCCGGGCGTTCGGCCCGGGAAAGTCCGGAGGTGAGAGGCGGACCCGAGAAAACAGCGCCCAATGCGGCAGAGTGGCATGTTGATTGCTGTTTCTTAATGGATGGCGCTGAGCTCGGCTTCGCCCGCCGGACGTCCTGACCAGAGAGAGCCCGATCCGCGCGCTCGGACGCTCCGCGATCGGCTCCACTCCGTTCCGGTCTGGCTGCGGCGTCTCGGGGCCTCGCTTCTCATCTTTCTCGCTCTCCTTCTCGGTGCGTCCTTCTACCTCGACGAGCTGCTGCGCCGGACGATCGAACGAGGAATGAACGAAAGCCTCAAGGGTTACACCGTGAGTCTGCCTCGAGTGCAATTTCAGCCGATCGGGCTGTCGATCACGCTCTACGACGTGACGATTCTTCAAAACGCGCATCCTCAGCCACCTGTCGTGCGGATTCCGCGTCTGCATGCGAGCGTCCAGTGGCAGGAGCTCCTGACCGGACACCTCGTCGCCGATTTCCTCTTCGAGAGGCCCGAGCTGCACCTGAACCTGCCGCAGCTCCGGACCGAGATCCGGGAAGAGACTCCGCTCAGGGAACGCGGCTGGCAGCAGGCCTTCGAGGCGATCTACCCCCTCAAGATCAACCTGCTCAGGATCCGCGACGCCACCATCTCGTACGTGGACGAGGATCCCGAGCATCCCCTCGAGCTCAGTCACTTCAACCTGCACGCGAACAACATCCGGAACATTCACTCGCATGATCGAACGTACCCCTCGCCGATCCAGGTCGAGACGCGCGTCTTCGACACGGGCCACGGACGGCTCGACGGACACGCAGACTTTCTTGCCGAGCCGACGCCAGGCGTTCGCGCCGGCTTCGACCTCGAGAAAATTCCGCTCGACCGCCTGAAGCCGATGGCGGCCCGCTCCCATCTCCGGGTTTCGGGCGGCGTCCTGTCGACCTCGGGCGAGGCGGAGTACGGTCCGTCCGTCCGGGCGCTCCGACTGAAGGATGCGACGATCCGTGGAATCCATCTCGACTACGTCCACGCGGAGCAGACCGCGGCCGACGAGGCGGCACAGGCGAAATCGGTGAGCGCGGCCGTCAGAAGAGCCGGCCGGGAGCCGGACCTGGACCTACGGATCGGGACGTTCCATCTGATCGACAGCGACGTGGGATTCGTGAACGAGGCTCGCGATCCCCCGTACCGCGCGTTCGTCTCGGACGCGGACGTGACGGTGGAGAACCTCTCGAACGGCCTCCGAAGGGGAGCCGCGACCGTTCACGCAGACGGCCGCTTCATGGGAAGCGGCCCGGCCCGGATCGCCGCGACTTTCCTCCCCGGAAACGCCGGGGCCAACTTCGACCTGAGTCTGGCGATCGAGAGGACGGACATGCCCGCGATGAACGATCTTCTTCGGTCTTACGGAAGGTTCGACGTCGCGGCCGGGTCCTTTTCCCTCTATTCGGAGCTGAAGGTCCGGAACGATACGGTAGATGGCTACCTCAAGCCGCTCTTCAAGGACATGAAGGTCTACGCGAAGGAGAAGGATGCGGACAAGCCGTTCTTCCGGAAGCTCCACGAGAAGCTCGTGGGGGTCGCGGCGAGGCTCCTTCGGAACCGCGCGCGAAACGAGGTCGCGACGAAATTCGACCTCGAGGGATCCATCCAGAGCCCGACGTCGAGCACGTGGCAGATGATCGGGCGGCTGATCCAGAACGCCTTCTTCCATTCGATCCTGCCCGGGTTCGACGAGGCGCTCGGCCGCCGTCCTCCGTAGCCCTTCTCCCCGACGGCGCCGGTCGTGGATCGGAGCGCCCTACCGGGGAAGCACCGAAAAGCCTTCCCGTCTCGCGGCCTCGGCGAGGCGGTCGTCGAGGGTGACGAAGGGTAGGTCCACCGGATGGTCTTCCGCGACGACGAGGGCGGCCGCCAGATGGAACGCGTCTGCCGCGCGAAGGGGGTGAACAGCGAGAAGCCGCTCGGCCCTGGCGCGGATGGCCTCGGACGGTGGAGCGACGCTCGAGGCGCCCTCGAGATCGAGGAGCCGTCGGCGGGCCGCCTCGAAGTCCGTTCCGGTGATGTTCCCTTCGCGAAGCCGCCGGTAGAGTCCCGAAAGGCACTCCGTGCGGGCCGCCCACCAGAGGCAGACTCCGCGATCGGAGTCGAGAAGCTCTCGCAGCGAGGCACTCGTCCTCTCCAGGGCCAGGAGAGGAACGAGGGCCGAACTGTCCCAGAACCTCACCGGCCCGACCGCCGCTCCGCAAGGAGCGCCGCCAGGATGAGTCCCTTCGGGTCCTTGACCGGTGACGGCCTGAGAAGCTCGGGCGAAAGCGCGCGAATCGGCGGCCGGACGACCCCCGCCGCGACGAGCCTTTTCATTCGTTCGTCCATCCCCTCGGTGCCGGCGGCCGGCACCAGACGGGCGATCGGCCGTCCCCGCTCGGTGACCACGATCTCCTCGCCGCGCTTCACGCGGCCGAGGTGCGCCGAGAGATGCGCCTTCAGGTCGGAAACGGAGGAGCGTCTCATATGACCAGTATAGTCAGATCATTATGACCTGCAAGGTCTCGAAGGGAAACGCCGCCGCCCGATCCTCCCGCGTTCGCCCGCCGGGACGTCAGGGGGCGCCGCGCCGGGGCGTTCGGGTGCGTGGCCTCGGCGCAAGGTTCCAGTCGGCGAAAGCCGCCACCTCGACGAGCTGCTCGAGCGGCTCGGAAAGACGGGGATCCTGACTGCTCCTGAGGACGACGTCCTTCGCGAAAAGAAGGGTGAGGTGACGCAGCTTCAGGCCGGGACGGTCGACGATGAGGCGATACTCCCTGTGCCCGCTGTTGACCAGCCACTTTCCGTCGACGAGCCGGGAGCGCCAGGTCGCCCCGGGCTGATCGACGAGCTCGGGCTCCGGGATTCCCTCGGACCGCCCTGGTGTCAGCTCGGCGACGACCTCGACCTTGCTTCCGGCTCACGCGAGTCGTCCGAGGGCCGGCCTCGCCTCGCGGTGCAGCCAGGCCACGACGACCTCGGTGAACCGCTCGTCGAAAGGGAGCCGCCCCCGAAGCGGCTCGATGAGGTAATCGGGACGGTCGCGGTAGAGCTGGAGCCGGTGCGCGCGCTGACCGGGGAGCGACGTGCGCATCTCCAGCAGCTCGCCGAGGCTCCAGAAGCCGAGAAGGCCGATGCCGTACTGCCCCTGCGTCATGAGCTGCAGCCGCTGCTCGGGGAAGCTGCGGGGAGAGAGCGGGCGCACAGACGTCGGTGCGTGACGCCGTGAGGATGATTGGTCGTCGTATTCCGGGTGGAACGACGAGCGGACGCAGAGGGTCAGATGAAGCGCCGGATCGCCTCGATCCAGAACGGCCAGTCGTGGCCGAAGACGCCCGGCCAGAACTCGGCGTGGCAGGGAATCCCCTTGCGCCGGAGGAGGTCGGCGAACTCGCGGTTCTGGCGGATCAGCGAGTCGTGCTCGCCCGTCGCCACGATCCACTCGACCTGACGGAGCCGCGCGCACCAGGTCTCGTCCATGTTGGCGATGTACGCGGCAGGGGAATGGAAGTACGCCAGCTCGTCCCAGTAGCCGTCGAGATACCGCCCGACGTGGTAGAGGCCGGAGAGGCAGATGGCTTTCGTGATCCGCCCCGGATACCGCCCCGCGACGTTCGCCGCGTGGTACGCGCCGAAGGAGGCGCCGCAGGCGGCGACGTTTCCGCCGCTCCTGCTCTCGACGAGAGGGAGCATTTCGTCCCGCAGATACCGGTCGTAGGCGTCGTGCCGGAGGACGCGGTCGCGGGGCACCGCGGCGCTGTTGTACCAGCTCTCGGCGTCGACCGAATCGACGCAGACGACCTGAAGGTGGCCCGCTTCCACCTTGTTCGCGAGCGCCCCGACGAGGCCGAAGTCCTCGTTCTGGTAGAAGCGCCCCATCGAGGTGGGAAAGAGAAGGAGGGACCGCCCCCGGTCGCCGAACCAGAGGTACTCCATCGGCCGGCCGAGGGCCGGGCTCCACCACGAACCGTACTCGCGTCTCACGGCGGCGAAGTCTATCGCCGCCCCTGCTAGCATTCGCGCCCGAACGCGGGAATCGGAGAGGGAGATGGCCACGAAGAGAATCGGCGTCCTGTTCGGGATGGAGGACACCTTCCCCTGGGCGCTCATCGACGAGATCAACGCGCGGGCCCGCGCGGGGGGCGAGGCCATCGAGGCCTCGGCGGTGAAGACCGGAGCGCTCCGGCAGGACGTCCCCCCGGCCTACGACGTCATCCTCGACCGGATCAGCCACGAGGTCCCGTTCTACCGGACCTTCCTGAAGTGCGCCGTGGCCGGCGGGACACAGGTCGTCAACAACCCGATCTGGTGGTCGGCCGACGACAAGTTCTTCGACAACGTGGTCGCCCTCTCGGTGAACGTCGCCGTTCCGAAGACGGTCCTCCTCCCCCACAAGCAGCACCCGCCGAACACGACGGCAACCTCGTTCCGGAACATGGAGCTCGTCGACTGGGAGGGCGTCTTCGGCTACCTCGGCTTCCCGATCTTCCTGAAGCCGGCGTACGGGGGAGGGTGGAAGGACGTCTACAGGTGCGACGACCGCGACGCGTTCTTCGCGGCCTACGACCGGACGCGCGACCTCGCGATGATGGCGCAGGAAGCCATCGCTTACACTGACTACTACCGCTGCTACGTCGTCGGGCGGCGGCGCGTCCGGATCATGGGCTACGACCCGGGGCAGCCGCACCACCTCCGCTACGCGGCGGCGGTGGGGAGGGCGGTGCCTGCGGCGCTGGGCGAGCGGGTGACGCGGGACGCCCTCGCTCTCTGCGAGGCCCTCGGCTACGACCTGAATACGGTCGAGTTCGCCGTCAGGGACGGCGTCCCTTACGCCATCGACTTCATGAACTGCGCCCCCGACGCGGACCGCGCCTCCGTCGGCGAAGAGAACTTCCGCTGGGTCGTCGGAGCGACGGCCGAAGACCTGATGGAGCGCGCCCGCAGCCCGAGGCCGTTCGAGCCGACCGGCTCGTGGCCGAGGGCGGTGGGCCTCGCGACGGCTTGACCGCACGCTTCTCGGCCGCCGAGATCCTCCTTGCCGCCGGGGCGCACTCCCGGACGAGCGGCGGGCGCGACCACTTCGAGGGGGTCTCGACCGACACCCGGACGATTCTCCCGGGCTCCCTCTTCGTCGCCCTGAATGGGGAGCGGTTCGACGGGCACGACTTTCTGGTGGACGCCGCCGCGAAGGGGGCAGGTGGAGCGATCGTCCGGCGCGGAACGGAGCCTCCGCCGGGGGAGGCGCGCCTCACGCTTTTCGAGGTGGAGGACACACTCGCGGCGCTGGGCGCACTCGCCCGCCTTCACCGGAACCGTTTTTCGATCCCCGTCGGCGCCGTCGCCGGGTCGAACGGAAAGACGACGGCGAAGGAGATGGCGGCGGCGATCCTCCGGACGCGTGGCCCGGCACTCGCCACGGAGGGGAACCTGAACAACGAGATCGGCGTCCCGCTGACCCTCCTCGGCCTGGAGCCGACGCACGGAGCCGCCGTCGTGGAGCTGGGAATGTCGCATCCGGGGGAGCTGGCGCGCCTGACGGCGATCGCTCGCCCGACGGCGGGGCTCGTGACCCTGGTGGCAGAGGAGCACCTCGAGTTCCTGAAGGACCTCGACGGCGTGGCCGAGGCCGAAGGAGAGCTCTACCGCGGCCTGCCGGAGGGGGCCGTGGCCGTCGTGAATGCCGACGATCCGCGCTGCGTGGCGCAGGCGGAGCGAGCGAGCAGCGGCGTCAGGAAGATCTCTTTTGGAAAGAGCCCGGGAGCGGACGTCCGTCTGCTGCGGGTGACGCCTCGAGGGATAAAAGGGCAGGAGATCAGCTTAGAAGGGGAAGAGGGGGAGAACCTCTCGGGCCGCTTGGGGTCCGGCGTCAAGCTACAGCGCAGCAGAGTGCAACGCTCTGTTCGGCTGGCCTTCGTGGGAGTGCACAATGCGATGAATGCGGCGGCCGCAGCCGCGCTCGCCCTGGCTCTTGGTCACTCCTTCGAAGAGATTTCTCTTGGTCTCGCAGCCGCCCGGCCGTTTGCCCATCGGTCGAGGATCGTGAGAACCGCCTCCGGTCTGGTTCTTCTCGACGACTGCTACAACGCGAACCCGTCCTCGATGGCCGCGGCGCTCGCGACGCTCGGGACGCTCGCCGCCGGCGGGCGGCGGGTGGCGGTCCTGGGCGACATGCTGGAGCTCGGCGAGGCGGAGGTGCGGGAGCACCGGGCCCTCGGCGAGCGGGCGGCGACGGCCGCCGACCTCGCCGCCTTCTTCGGCCCTCGGTCCGAGGGCGCCTTCGAGGCCGCGCGGGCCCGGGGCCTTCCCGCCGCCAGCGCCGGTCACTTCACGGAGGTGGAGCCCCTCGTGGCCTGGCTCAAGCCGCTGCTCCGCCCCGGCGACACGGTTCTGGTGAAGGGGAGCCGTGGCATGAAGCTCGAGCGCGCGGTGGAGGCGCTGACCGCGGGAGTCTGAAGCTCATCGCCGAGCTGGCGTCAGGCGCTCACGGCAGCGTCTGCGTAAGGACGGCCCGCTCCTGGCGGGCGCGAAACCTCCGGAGCCTGGCCCTCAGGGAGGCGTCGGACCTGGCGAGGATGGAAATGGCGAGAAGCGCGGCGTTCGTCGCGCCCGACTTTCCGATGCCGAGCGTGCCGACCGGCACCCCGCCCGGCATCTGAACCGTCGAAAGGAGCGAGTCGAGACCCCTGAGCGACGGGCTCTCCATCGGCACGCCGAGGACCGGGACGAGCGTGTGGGCGGCCAGGACGCCGGCGAGGTGCGCGGCGCCTCCCGCTGCCGCGATGATCACGGCGAGGCCGCGTCTCTCGGCAGCGCCCGCGTACTCCGCCGTCAGCTTCGGGCTCCTGTGGGCCGAGAGGACCCGGCACTCGTGCGGGACGCCGAACTGCCGCAGCATCTCGTCGGCCGATTTCATCGTCTCCCAATCGGACTTGCTTCCCATCACGACGCCCACGAGGGGCTTTGAAACTTTTCGCATCTTCGAAGCTTAAGCCGGAAAGAGAGGGCCGAGGGGGTTTCCCGCTGTGGCGGGTAGACTCCGCCCCTCATGCACCCGGAGTTCCGGCGGGCTTACAACGCCGCCTACACCGAGGCTCTCTGGCACCGCCAGTCCGAGGAGCTCGTGCGGCGCGCGGGGGCGCCCGCCGGCTTCCGGCTGGCCGAGACGCCGGTCTTCCTGACCGAGGATCTGGCGGTACAGCTTGTCGAGACCGCCGAGACGCTGATCGACCGGATCGCCGACCCAGCGCTCCATCGCCGGATGCTGGAGGCCATTCCCCCCGAGTGGAACACGCCGGGAATGGAGATGCTTCCCGAGATGGCGCAGGTGGACCTCGCGGTCGTGGCGGGGGAGAAGGGACGGCTCGTCCCACGTCTCATCGAGCTGCAGGGCTTCCCGTCGCTCTCGGCCTTCGAAGTCTTCCAGGCCGATGTCTGGAACGAGTGCCTGCAGGGAATCCCGGGGCTTCCGAGGAGGACCTGGAGCCCTTACTTCTCCGGCCTCTCCCGCGAGGGCTACCTCGATCTCTTCCGGCGGACGGTGCTGGGCGGCGAGGATCCCGAGAGCGCCGTCCTCCTCGACCTCACTCCCGAGAAGCAGAAGACCAGCACCGATTTCACCGCGACGAAGCGGCTCCTCGGCATCGACTCGCTCGATCCGCGCGATCTCCGGAGGAACGGGCGGCGGCTCTTCCGGGTCCAGAACGGGCGAAGAATCCCTGTGACGCGCATCTACAACCGGATCGTCTTCGACGAGCTGATCCGGAAGAAGGTGGCGCTCCCGTTCGACTTCCGCGACGAGCTGGACGTGACGTGGGTACCGCACCCGAACTGGTACTGGGCATGGTCGAAGCACTCGATCCCGCTCCTCTCCCACCCCAACGTGCCGAAGGCGGCGTACCTCTCGGACGTTCAGGAGATCCCGGTGGACCTGACGGAGCGCTACGTCCTGAAGCCTCTCTTTTCCTTCGCCGGGGGAGGAGTCAGAGTGGAGCCGAAGCGGGAGGACATCGAGCGGATCCCCCCCTCCGAACGCTCCGCCTGGTGCCTTCAGGAGAAGATCGATTACGCGCCCTGCATCCTCGCGGCCGACGGCGGTGGCGTCAAGGTGGAGATCCGGATGATGTTCTACCGTCCTGGCGGAGAAAGCCGTCTCACGCTCGGCCTCAACCTCTGCCGCCTGTCGCGCGGAAAGATGCTCGGCGTCGACTTCAACAAGGAGTTCACCTGGGTCGGCTCGTCGGTGGCCCTCCGGCCGGCCTGAGAGGACGCTTCGCTCAGACGACCGCCAGCCCCGCCCCCCAGTGGAGGCCGGCGCCGAGGGCGGTGAAGACGACGACGCTGCCCGGCTTGATCTTCCCGGCCAGCTTCGCCTCGTGGAAGGCGATGGGGAGCGTCGCGGCCGTCGTGTTGCCGTACTTCTCGATGTTGTTGAAGACCTTCTCGTCGGGGAGGCCGAGGGCCTTCTGGGCCGCCTCGTTGATCCGGAGGTTCGCCTGGTGCATCAGGAGGAGGTCGAGGTCGGAGAGAGTCCTTCCGGTCGCCTCGAGGACCTCGCGGACCGCCGCCGGCATCAGGTGCGCGGCGAGGCGGAAGACGTGCCGCCCTTCCACGATCGGAACGGCCTCGAGGCGGTCCACCATCTCGTGGGTCACGTAGGGGCGGTAGCGACAGCCGACGCCGGGGACGTAGAGCTTGTCCCAATGCGCCCCGTCGGTGTACATGGCGAACGAGCGAAAGCCGCGGCCGTCCCCCGACATGTTCGCCTCGAGGACGAAGGCGCCGGCGCCGTCGCCGAAGAGAACCGCCCGGTCGCGGAGCCCGGTGACCGTCGCATACCACTCGGGATCGCACGGACCGGGAGACACGCCGAGCATGACGTCCCAGACGGGCTCGGGCCACGGCATCAGGCCGCTGTGCACCTCGGAGCCGATGAGAAGGATCCTGTCGTACATGCCGGAGCGGATGAAGGCGTCGGCCGTCTGGAGTCCGGAGAGGAACCCGGCACACTGCATCCGGATGTCGAGGGCGTGCGTCGTCTTCATCCCGAGCTGGAGCGCGAGAGGGCCGCCGTTGCCGGGGAAATACTGGTCGGGTGTCATCGTCGCGAAGACGACGAAATCGATGTCCTCGATGGACAGGCCGGCGTCGGCGAGGGCCTGGCGCGCCGCGTGGGCGCCGAGCTCCGCAGAGCCGACCCCCCGCTCCACGAACCGCCGCTCGCGGATCCCGGTGCGCGGAACGATCCAGTCGTCCGAGGTGTCCATGATCCGGGACAGCATCTCGTTCGTGAC
>JBLMYG010000144.1:0-4394 GCA_050258155.1 Acidithiobacillales bacterium | reverse complement strand
GCTCGACAGGGGCCGAAGCTGGACGGCGTTCGGCGGGCTGCCGACGGTGGCCGTCGACGACCTCAAGATCCATCCGGAGACCGGCAACCTCGTCGTCGCCACGCACGGCCGGAGCCTTTACGTCATCGACGACGTCTCGCCGCTGGCGGCCGTGATGGCCGAGGAGCGTCGCAAGGACGCCTGGCTCTTCCCGCCGCGCCCTGCGTTCGGCGCCTACCGCCTCCCCGGCTGGAGCGAATGGAACGGGAAGGCGTTCTTCCGTGGCGAGAACCCGCCGGAGGGCGCCCTTCTGACCTGGTGGCTCCGGGAGTTCACGGGAGACGAGGTCCGGATCTCCATCACGAACGAGAAGGACGTTCCGATCGCGACGCTCAAGGTGGCCGGGACGCCGGGCTTCGGCCGCGTCGCCTGGAGCCTGCACCCGATCCGCGAGGGAGACCGTGAGCGCGGGGGCGGCCTCTTCGGCCCCCAGCCCAGGTTCGTCCCGCCGGGCGAATACACGGTGACCCTGACCCACGGACAGACGAAGGTGAAGCAGAAGCTGATGGTGAGGATCGCGGAGGGGATCGACACCCGATAGGAAGCGAGGCGGCATGGAACCTGAAGTCATCGAGGGGATCGGGGCGCTCCGCGAGAGGGGGCTCCTGGCCGACCAGACCGCGTCGTATCTTCTCCGTGTGGCGCGCGGCGACCTCGTCTCGGTCCGGCTGGAGCTCAGGACGCTCCTCTACCTCGGCGTCCTCCTCCTGACGACGGGCGTCGGGCTTTTCATCAGGGAGCACCACGAGCGGATCGGGCCGGCCGCCATCGCCTCGGTGCTCGGCCTGGCGGCAGCTGCCTGCTTTTTCTGGGTCGTCCGGCGAGCGGCGCCGTTCACGTGGGATCGGGCCGCCGGGGGAAACGTCGCATTCGACTACGTCCTCACGCTCGGCCTCCTCCTCGTGGCGGCCGACCTCGCCTATCTCGAGGTGCAATTCGGCCTCCTCGGGCCGGAGTGGCCGTATCACCTCCTCGCCGTTTCGATTCTTTGCCTCGTGGCGGCCTTCCGCTGGGACTCGGCCATGGTGCTCGGCCTCGCGCTCACGTCCTTCGCCGCCTGGCGGGGCGTTTCCGTGAACATCCTCCACGGCGTGGTGCGCCCGGAAGGTCTCGGGGAAACCCGCGGAAATGCCCTGGCCTGCGGGGCTCTCTTCGTCCTCCTGGGCGTTGTTCTCGCGCGGGCCGGGAAGAAGCTTCACTTCGAGGACGTCTGGCTGAACTTCGGTCTCCTGCTTCTGTTCGGCGGCCTGCTCTCCGGCGTCTTCGGGGAGCCATTTCTCTGGGGGGCCTGGCTCGCCGCGCTCGCCGTCGTCGCCGGGGTGGAGGTCTGGCTGGCGTTTCGGGCCGGGAAGACGCTCTACTTCGCCGAAGGGGTCCTCGCCGCGTATCTCGGCCTTCTCCGCTTTCTCTTCGAGCTTTTCGAGAGCGCTCGTTCGGGAGCAGCGTTCTTCCTCGTCGTCGCGGGGTCGGCGGCGGGTGTTCTCGGCCTCATCGCCATCGCCCACCGCAGGATGAGGGAGCGATGAGAGCCGAGATGGTCGCCGTCGAACGCGCCGCGGCCGTCCGCGAGGCGGCCCGGCGATGGAGGGCGGCCGGCTTTTTCGATGACGCGGCCGTGCGCGGGATCGAATCGGACTTCCCGGATCCGAGGGTCCGCCCGTCGTGGGTCTGGCGCGTTCTGACGTTCGTTCTCGCGACGGCCATCCTTCTCGGCATCTTCCTGGCGCTGGCGGTGGGCGGCGTCAGGGACGAGACCACGTTCGGCGTCCTTTGCCTCGTCGCCGGCGGAGCCTGCACCGCGGCCGCCGAGCTGCAGGAAAGAACCCCCTCGATGGCGCGGCGCGGCGGGGCGGGGGCCAGCGCCTTCTGGGCGGGCGTCCTTCTCGTCGGCGCCGGCGGCATCCTCTCCCACAGGATCCTTCGGCCAGAGGGCGACTCCTGGATCGAGATCACGCTCGGAATTTCTGCCGTCGTCTGGGGGGCCGCCTCCGCACGATGGGGAAACCCGGTCTTCGCTCTCTTCTCCGCGGCGTCGTTCTTTTTCGCGCTGGGCCGTCTTCCTTCCGGCCGCCTTCTCTGGGCCGTCCTTGGACTCGCGCTGGCGGCCCTCGCGTGGCGCCAGCTCGACGAACGCTCGTGGACTCCGCCTCACCGGCGGTGCGCCGCTGGTGTCCTCGTTCTTTCGCTTTCGGCGTTCTACGCCTCGGCGAACGCATGGTCACTCGAGACGCAGTGGATCGAGCGTCTCCGGCGAGGCTACGACGGGTCCGCCACGCCGCGTGCGCTTCTCTTCGTCTCCGCGGCCGCGACGGCGGTCCTTCCCCTCGTCGTCCTCGCCTGGGGAATCCGCACCCGGCGGGCCGTCCTGATCGACGCGGGGATCGTCTTTGCGGCGCTCTCCCTGATCACCCTTCGCCACTACGTCCACGTCGCCGCGCTCTGGGCCGTCCTCTCCGTCGCCGGTGCCCTGCTCCTCTTCGCGGCCCTCGCGCTCGAACGCTGGCTCGGTCGCGGCCCCGGCAGGGAGCGGTCCGGCTTCACGGCGGAGCCGCTCTTCTCCGACGAGACGCGGTCACGGCTCCTTCAGGTCATCCCCGTCGCGACGACCCTCTCGCCCTCGGCGCCTCCGGCGCCGGAAAAGGGCTTTGCACCGGGCGGGGGGTCGTTCGGCGGCGGCGGCGCGAGCGAGCGCTTCTGATTCAGCTCTTCCCTCGAGCCTCTGCGAAGCGGTAGATGCCGCTCCGCCAGTCGGGAAGCTCGATGCCCGCGTCGGCCAGCTTGTTGTTCGAGAGGGCGGAGTAGCGCGGTCTCGGCGCCTTGAGTCCCGCCCTCTCGACGGAGCTCGCGGAGATCTTCGCCTGCTTCCCCATCATCCGGGCCAGCTCCTGCGCCAGCTCGTGCCACGTCGTCGAGCCGGAGCTGACGCAGTGATAGAGGCCGAAAGGAAGCCGCTTCTCGAGAAGCCTCTGGACCGCGCGCGAAACGTCGTCGACGTAGCTCGGCGTCACGGTCCGGTCGTAAAAGGCCTTCACCGGCTCGCCTTTCGCGATCGCCTCGGCCATTTTCCCGATGCTGCTGGCCCGCCCCTCGCCGCCGAAGAGGCTCTCCACGCGGAGGACGTAGTGTTTCGGCGCCCGGGCGGCGAGGATCTCGCCGAGAAGCTTCGAGGCGCCGTAGACGCTCAGCGGGTTCGGAAGATCCTTCTCGGTGTAGGGCCGCGTCGCCTTGCCGTCGAAGACGTAATCGCTGCCGAAGTGGACGAAGACGGCGTCACACGCCGCGGCCGCGTCGGCGAGGGCGCCGACGCCGAAGCTGTTCGTGGCGAGCGCCAGCTTCGGATTCTCCTCGGCACCGTCCACGTCGTTGTAGGCCGCGCAGTTGACGATGACGCCCGGGCGGAGCTTCGCGACCCGCTCGGCCACGGCCGGCCGGTCCGTGATGTCGAGCGTCTCGCGGGTCAGGCCGAAGACCTCGTGGCTCTTCTGGAGGTCGCGGACGAGAATCTTTCCGAGCTGGCCGCCGGCACCGGCCACGACGATTCGGAGAGGCATCGCCCCGAGCGTAGCCGAAACGGGGGCCGTCTTGAAGCGGAGAGCTGCGGCGCAACCCGGCGCGGCCAGATTCCGTAAGAGGACCCGGGAGCGGGCGGAGTGGATCTCGACGTGTATCTGGGCCGGATCGGCTACGGTGGCCCGCGTCGGGCTTCGCTGGAGGCTCTCGCTGCGCTTCAGGCCGCGCACGTGGCGGCAATTCCGTTCGAGAACATCGACGTCCGCCTCGGCCGGCCGATTTCCCTCGATCTCTCCGCGCTCGAGGCGAAGCTGGTCCGTGACCGCCGCGGCGGGTACTGCTTCGAGCAGAACGGACTCTTCGCCGCGGTGCTCGAAACCCTCGGCTTTCCGGTGGCGACGCTCGAGGCCCGTGTTCGCCCGCCGGGGGCGACGACGATCCTGCCGAGGACCAACATGGTTCTCCGCGTGGCGCTCGACGGCCGCGACGTCCTCGTCGACGTCGGGTTTGGCGCGGACGGGCCGACTGGGCCCGTGCCCTTCGATGGCCTCGAGACCCGGACGACGGCAGGAACGTACCGCGTCGCCCGTGAGGGGGTTCTCATGGTTCTCCAGCGCCGGCACCGCGATTCCTGGCTCGACCTGTACGCCTTCCGTCCCGAGCCGGCGCTCCCGATCGACTTCGAGGTCGCGAACTACTACACGTCCACGCATCCGCGCTCACGGTTCGTGACGACGCTGACGGTCCAGATCTCGAAGCCGGAGGCGCGCCATGTCCTGAGGGGCCGGAGCTATACCATCACGCGCGGCGAGGAGAGCGAGACGCGCGAGCTGGACGCCGAAGAG